>JAKONB010000426.1 GCA_022702195.1 Beijerinckiaceae bacterium
ACGAAGGTGACGCCAGCGACGGGAGCGAAGCCGGGGGTCAGGTTGTAGGCGTTACGGCTGCGGCCGAAATCGACGTACTGGGCGTCGGCCTCGATGCCGACCACCAGGCCCGAGCCCGGGTTGAACTTGTAGTTGTAGCCGATCTGGCCGCCGCCCGAGAAGCCCTCGTTCGAGTTGTTCGAGTAGGCGACCTGCGACGGCGCGCCGAGGGGGCGGACCAGGTTCGGGAACACGTTGTTGTAGACGTTGGTGTCGCGGCTGCCGGCGTCGAAGGCATAGCCAGCGTTGAAACCGGCGTAGAAGCCGGTCCAGGTGAACACCGGCACCGGCACGAACACCGGCGGGGCGGCACGGCGGGGAAGATCGGCGGCCGAAGCGGCGCCCATCAGGAGGGCGGATGAGGCGCCGGCGAGGAGAAGCTTCTTGATCATGGGTGGTTTGGCTCGTCTGGAAGGGCGTCTCGATGGCGCCCCGATGCCGCTCAAAAACCACGAATGCCGATCGCCATCTAGTGCAAACAAGCAACACATCTCGACTGCCGCTGGGCAGCGGTTTTGGTTAAGGGATGCCTTACAGGCTGAACGCGACACTATTCCCGACCTCGGCCAGCGTTATACAAATCTTCATCAATGAAACTTCGCCGCGGAACAACTCCGCAGATCACGACCTCGACCTCTGAGGGCCTCGATCTCGATTCCGGGAGCTTCGTGCGGCGGCGGCCGGTGCTGAGTGCTACGGTGTCGTGTGTCTCGGTTTCGGCCCATGGCCCGTTCGTGGCGGCTTACGGAAGATTCACCCTTCGCGGTCTCAGGATCGCGCGATGCGGTCGCGGCCCGTCCCGCCTTCACGGTCCGCTCCGGAGCATCGTCCCGAATGGTGGAGGTCTCCCGGCTCCCTGATTCCATTCCCGCAGGATCGATACGGGAACGGGAACAAGGAGCCCGCGCGGCACCTGAGGGACGGCGAACTCCGCTTCGTTCGAAGGGATCAACCGGAGTTCGTATGTCAGGGACGGTGCGAGAACCGAGATCCCGCCCATCGTCGCGGATTCTCCTGTCAGGCCGGTGCGCGCGGCGGAGGGGCAGCCCCGCATGACGAACGTCTCCGCCCCTCCGGCCGGGACGGCCCTGGACCGGACGGTATTCGGCGAGGGCGCGCATGGGGTCGCGGGCTGGCCGTTCGATGCACCGTCGACCCATCCCGACCATCGGCGTCCCGAGACCCTGCCGGATGGGCGGCCCTGGCCACGGGTCCGCATTCTGCTGGTCGCCCCCGAAGGCGCGACGGGCCTGTCCGCGAGCCTCGCATCGGTGGCCGCTCAGGATTACCCGGACTGCCGCTGCGAGGCGGTGACACCGGGCCGGACCGCGCGCGAGGCCGTCACGACCGCGCTGGCGGACGAACAGATCGAGCGGCTCATGGTGCTTCGGGCGGGCGAGCTCCTGGCGCCTGGCGCCCTCGCCGCCCTGTGCCTCGAGGCCGAGATCCGTGGGGCAGATCTCGTGGCCGGCCTCCGGCTGGTGTTCGACCGGGGCGTGATCGGGCTCGACGCCATCGCCCAGCCGCCCGGCCCCGTGACGGACCCGACCCCACCCGGCGGAACCCTGGCGCCGTTCACCGGCGGCGAGATCCTGTTCTCGCGCGCCTGTCTCGCACGGTGCGGCGGCCTCGACGCGGCGGGCGAGGATCTCGCCGCCGCCGCCTGGCCCCGTCTGGCGGCTTCGGGCGCCTCCCTGGCTCGGATCGGCCGCCCCGTCCTGCTCCGGCATGCCCCCGATGCCGACCCCGCGCCGATGGCGGAGGGCCTCTGCGTGGCGTCGCTCACCGACCGGGGCTATGGCGGCGGCGCCGGTATCGCGCATCGACGCCTCGCCGACGCCCTGGAACTCGCCGGCCACACCGTCACCGACCTGCGCCTCGATGCCGAGGCCGCGCCGGCGGCGGCGGAATGGACCGACACGTTTCCCGCCACCGAAGCCGCGATCCGGGCGGGCCGATACGACCTCGTTCTGGCGGGCAATCTCCACGGGGTGACGCGCCGGACCGCGGTGCTGGCGCAGCTCGGCCGGCACGCGCCGGTGGCGGCGGTGCTGCACGATCTGTTCCCCGTCACCGGACGCTGCGCCTTTCCGGCCGGCTGCACGATCATCGCCACCGGCTGCGACGCGCGGTGCCCGTCGCCGACGCAGTACCCGCCCTTGGCGCCGGACCGGATCGCGGCCGCCCATGCGGCCAAGCGCGCCGTGCTGGCCGGGGCGGATTCGCCGCTCCTGCTGGGCAATTCCACCTGGACCGCCGCCCGCGCCCGACAGCTCGCGCCGCCCGGTACGGCGATCGCGCAGATCGACCTCGCCTTCCCCGCCGGACTCTTCCGCCCGGGCGACCGGGCCGCCCTGCGCCGCGAGCTCGGCCTGCCGGAACACGACGTGCTGGTGATGTTCGCCGCCGTCATCGCCGACGCGCCCGGCAAGGGATTTGCCGATCTCGTCGCCAGCCTGAAGCGCGTGGCCCGCCCCGGACTGAGCTTCGTCGCCGTCGGCCGCCTCGACGATCCGGCCGGGGTGGGGTTGCCGAACCTCATCGCGGCCGGGCCGGTGGCGGACGAGGCGACCCTGGCGCGTTGGTACGGCGCCTGCGATCTCTACGTCACCGCGAGCCGCAACGAGACGCTGGGGCAGACGCCGGTGGAGGCGGGCCTGTGCGGAACCCCCACCGTGGCCTACGACGCCTCGGGCCTCACCACCGCGATCATCGACGGCGTGTCGGGGGTGCTGGTGCCGCCGGCGCCGGGCGCCCTGGCCGAGATGATCGCCGCCCTGATCGCCGATCCGGCCCGGCGGCGGCACCTCGGAGCCTGGGGCCGCATCGCGCTGGAGAACCGTTTCAGCCACGCGGCGGCGGCGATGCGGATGAACGACGTGCTGGTGGCGCGCGGCCTGGCGCCGGCGCGACCGCGCATCCGGTTCGTGCCCGAGACGCTGGCGCGCTTCGCCTTCGCGCGGGATCGTCATCCGGGCCGGGGCGGCACCGTCCCGGCCGCCTCGCCGCTCCTGGTGCGCCTGGCCCGGCGGGCCAAGCAGGCGCTGCTCGGACGCGGGCAACCGCTCTGGCTGCGCCGGGGCCATTACGCGGTGACGCGGATCGCCGCCGGACTGAAGGGCAAACGCCGATGAATCCCCCCCCCGGCACGCCGCGTCGGATCTATCTCGACCAGACCCATCTGCGCGGCCACGTCACCGGCATCGAGCGGGTGGCCCTCGACCTGTTCGCCCCCGAGAGCCTGGCGCCCCACACGGTGATTCCCCTGCGCAGCACCAGCGTGCCGCGCATGATCGCCGCCCAGCATCTCGGCCTGCCGCTGCGGGCGCTCGCCGATCCGGCGGCGCTGTTCGTGTTTCCCGGCTTCCCCCCCGGCCCCCTCTCGGTGCTCCTCGGGACACGCTGCCTCACCTACGTCCACGACACCTTCCTGCTGACGCGGCCCGCCGACCTGAACTGGAAGAGCCGGGCCTACATGGCGCCGAGCTTCGCCTTCGCCCTCCGGTCCGGGCGCCGGTTCTTCGTCAATTCCCGGACCACCGGCGAGGCGGTCCGCGCCCTCTGCGCCCCCTCCGCCCTGGTGGCCCTGCTGCGCCCGGCGGTGCGCGACGTGTTCGGTCTCGCCGACCTGGTCCGACCGCCCGCCTTTGCCCCCGGTGAGCCCCTCCGGATCCTGGCCATCGGCACCATCGAGCCACGCAAGGATTATCCCGCCGCCCTGGCGCTGGTGGCCGCCCTCATCGCCGCCGGATGCCCGGCCGAACTCCACGTCGTCGGCCGGGTCGGCTGGGGCCGGCACGATTTCCTGGCCGCGCCGCCGCCTTTCCTGAGCCTGCACGGCTACGTCGACGATGCCGGGCTGCGGGCGCTGGTGGGGCGCTGCCACCTCCTGCTCTCCACCTCGAAGGCCGAGGGGCTCGGCCTCCCGCTCCTCGAAGTCCAGCATGGCGGCCTGCCGGTGGTCGCCCCCGCCGGCCCGGTCTTCACGGAAGTGCTCGGGTCCTCGGCCCTGTTCGTGGACCCCGCCGATCCCGACAGGGCGGCGGCCGATCTCCTCGCCTTCGTCCGGACCGGCGGCCTCGATCGCGCCGCGCGGGCCGCGCGCGGAAACGTTGCGCGCTGGAACGACCTGGCGGCGCGGGATGCGGAGAGGTTTCGCCGCTTCCTCGCTCAGGGCAAAACGGCTTATGCCGACGATCTCGAAGGCGTGATCGACGCTTAGAAACGAAAAGTGTGGTCAACCGGCATTTTTTGGCCACGGAGGCGTGACCTGTAAGCTTCCGCGAACCTTCCGGTTCGTATGACGAATCCTGTCTCGCCACGGCCGATGCGGCGAGACGCCGCCGGATGCTCGAGGCGCAGGACATCCGGCTTCCGATGGCATGCCGGCTGCAGAATATCTCACGATCGAGACGTGGGGGGCGCGACCGGTGCCGGTTCGGCACAGGATCCTGTCCTGAAGCGGGATGATGACGGGGCGCGATGGCATCGCTCTGGCGACGAGACTGTCAGGGGACGAGAGATGTTCGATTTTGGGAGACCGATAGACGGCGAGCCGGTGATGATCACGGCCCCGACCCGACCCACCCTCGATCTGGGCCTGATCCTGCGCCGCCTGTGGCATGGTGCCGCCTATATCGTGCTCGGCGGTCTGCTCAGCGTGGGGCTGACCATCGTCATTCTCAACCTGCTCAAGCCCACCTACACGTCGAGCCTGCAGATCCTCATCGATCCCGCCGACCTGCCGGTGATCGCCAACGACCTGAGCAATCGCAGCCCGCAGGCCGATAGCGGCGTGTCGCTCGCCGAGAGCCAGGCCCGGGTGGTGCAATCGGACAGCGTGCTGCGCCGGGTGGTCGCCCGCCTCGACCTCGCCCATGACGACGAATTCGTGCGCACGCCCTCGACCAATCCGATCATGATCACCCTGCGCAGGACCCTGGGCCTCGACGCACCGGCCGCCTCGCGCGATCCCACCAACATCGCCCTGGACGCCCTGCGGTTGAAGCTCGGGGTGCGCCGGGCCGAGCGGACCTTCGTCATCGACGTCTACGTCCAGACCGAGGATGCGGAGAAATCGGCCCGCATCGCAAACGCGATCGGCGACGCCTATTTCGCCGAGGAGGCCGCCGCCCGCATGGACGCCGCCCGCCGCGCCTCCGACGCGCTGACCGGTCGGCTCACCGCCCTGCGCCAGGGCGTCGAGGAGGCCGAGCGCAAGGTGGTGCATTACCGCGAGGCCAACAAGCTGGTGAGCACCAGCGGCCGTCTCTTGAGCGACCAGCAGATGAGCGACCTCAACCAGCAGCTCGTCGGCGCCACCATCCGAACCGCCGAGGCCAGGGCGCGCCTGGACCAGGCCCGGCACATGCGGACCGGCGAGGCCGGCACGGCGCTGCCGGAGATGCTGCAATCCCTGGAGATGCAGAATCTCCGCCAGCAATACGCCACGCTCTCGCGCAACACCGCCGAGCTCGCCGCGCGGCTGGGCGAGCGCCATCCGGCCATGACCGAGCAATACGCGCAGCAGCGCGACCTCCAGCGCCTGATCCAACGGGAGAAGGAGCGGATCATCGACACCTCGCAGAAGGATTACGATCGCGCGGCGGCGAGCGAGGCCGCGATACGCAAGAGCCTCGACCAGGTGAAGGTCGAGACCGCGGGGAACGACCGCGCCAATGTGGGGTTGCGTGAACTCGAGCGGGAGCTCGACGCCCGCCGGACGGTCTACGAAACCTTCCTGCGCCGGGCCCGCGAAACCAGCGAGCAGGAGCGGCTCAATTCCTCCAACGTCCGGGTGATCTCATCCCCGACCCCCGCCCGGACCCGCACCTGGCCGCCCTCCCCCAAGGTCGCCCTGCCGCTGGCCCTCGTCCTTGGCCTCGCCCTGGGAGCGGCCCTCGCCCTGATGCTGGGGGCCGGTCGCGACAAGCGCAGCAGCGTCCAGAGGGCGCATGCGCCGCTCGGGGGGCGCAGTTTTCGTGCCGTCGACGCCTGATGCGTGGCGTTTAATCGGGACGAGAGGGAAGCCGTCATGAAGCGATTCCGTCTGCCTGAGCCGGTGGATCCTCCCACGGAGGGTGTGCGCGCCCCGCCGCGTCGCAGCATCCGCCTGTTCAATATCGCCTTCACGCGCGGCGATGCCGACGAGGTCCTGGCCGCGGCCCTGGCCCAGCCGGCGACGCATCCCCGGCTCGTGGTCACCGCCAACATGGACCACATCATCACCCTGTCCGAGATGCCCGCCTTCCGCAAAGCCTATGACGGCGCGGCGGCGCGCACCCTCGACGGGATGCCCCTGCTCTGGCTCGCCCGGCTGCGCGGGGAACACGCTCCCCGGCGCGTCACGGGCCACGACCTCCTCGCCGCAGCCCTGAGCGGGCCGTGGCATGCCGGGCGCCGCGTCTATCTCGTCTGCGCCACCGAACAGATCGCCGCGGCGCTCACCGGTCGACTGGTGGATGTGGACATCCCGTCCGAGGCGATCGCCACGACGGTGCCGCCATTCGGGTTCGAGCAGGATGCCGCGTACAGCGCCGCTCTCGCCGCTCGGGTCCGCGCGCATGGCACCACGCTCCTCATCCTCGGGGTCGGCGCGCCGCGCTCCGAGATCTGGGTCGACAGCCAGGGGGCCGCCCTCGGGGCGCCCCTCGTCCTGGCGGTGGGCGATGCGGTCAACGTGGCGGCCGGGCTGGCGACTCGGGCGCCGCCCTTCATGCAGCACACCGGCCTGGAATGGCTCTTCCGCTTCGCCCGCGCGCCGCGCCGCCTGTTCCGGCGCTACTTCATCCGGTCGTGGAAATTCCTCTGGCTCGTCTCCCGGGAACTCCTGTCCGGTCGGGGGCGCCTGTCGCTGGACATCCCGGCCGAGATCGAGCGGGCGCACAACAAGCGCTGATCGGCTTGCGCTCGATGAAAACGGATGACGGTTCAGCCATCCCCCGGGGACGACCGCTCACCCCCGGCCGAACAAACCCGGGTGTCGCAGGCGCAGGGCGTAGACGAGCAGCAACGTCTTCATGTCGGTGATCTCACCACGATCGCTGCGCGCGGCGAGGTCGGCGAGCGGGATCTCGTGGACGGTGATGTTCTCGTGCTCGGACGCAAGGCCGCCGCCGAGGCCGGAGCGGTCGGCCGCGCCATAGGCGGCCAGGAACAGATCCATCTGCTCGGTGGAGATGCCGGGCATGCTCCAGCCGCAGACGATGCTCTCGAGATCGCGCAGTTGGACCCCCGTCTCCTCCTGCGCCTCCCGCCGGGCTCCCTCCTCCGGGTCGTTCTCGTCGAGCAAACCGGCGGGGACTTCGAGGAGGGAGACGATGCCCGCCGCGTAGAAGGCCGGCGGCCGGAACTGCTCCACCAGGAGGGCGACGCGGCGCTCCGGATCATAGGGCAGCACCGCCACCGCCCGTCCGTGATCCTCGATCTCGCGCGCGAGGCGGGTCCCGTCCGGCATCGTCACTTCGGCGACGAGGAAACGGCTCCAGCCGTCATGCACGATTCGGGTGCCGCGAATGATCGGCGCCATGCTCTTCTCCCCCGATGGACCGGCCCAAGGCGACCGGTCGCGATGCGGGGCCGTAGCAGCGGGTTGGCGCATCAATGAGGCGAAGGCGGCGTTCGGTTCCGATCCTGCGGCAACCGGATCAGGGGCGCGCGGCGCGACGCAGGGTGAAGCGGAGGCCAGCGCCGATTCGTTCCTGGCCGAGCAGCGTGTCGCCCTCCTCCCGAACGAGGTGGGGGATGTCGATGGCGGCCATGGGATCGGTGCAGATCACCACCAGGATGGCGTCCGGGGCAAGCCCCCGGAGCGCCTTGCGTGTCCGCAGCACCGGCAGCGGGCATTTGAGCCCGGTCAGATCGAGCGGGACGGGGTGGTCTGCATCGTCCAACGGGGCGCCTCACGAGACGAACCCGCCGATGGCGGTCGGCCATCGACGGGGTTGGGAATCGCCGGCGCCGGAACCCGAACGGAGTCCCGGTCCTGCCTCATGGTCAGTAGCCGTAGCCGTAGGCCGGGTAGCCGTAGCTGTACCCGTAGGCGGGGGCGGCATAGCCGTAGGCCGGGGCGTAGCCGTCGCCATAGGCCGGGTAGCCATAGCCGGCCCCGGCATAGCCGCCGTCGTAATAGCCGTAACGGGGCGCCTGGCTGGCGGCGATGGCGCCGCCGATGATGCCCAAGGCCGCACCGGCCGCCAGGGCGCCGCCGATGCCGGGACCCCGGCGGTAATAGCCACCACGGCCGTAGCCGTAGCCGTAGCGTCCGTAACCGCCGCGATAGCGCACCGTCTCGACGGCGGCGTTGCCGCCGCCGAGCTGGACGGCGTTCAGGGCGGGAAGCGGCGCGGCCTGGGCGGCGCCGAACGAGCCGGCCGACAGGCCGAGGGCGGTGGTGCCGGCAAGGGCGAGGGACAGGATGCGCGACATGCGTGCGTTCTCCTTCGAGCTTCGTTGTACCCAGAAACCGCAGAACACCTGAACCGTTCCTGAAATGCGACGGTCAAGCCCGAACGTCCCTGCGCGGCCGCTCCCCGATCCGCATCGCAGACATCTCAGCGCGGCGCGCTGGAAATCGGATCCAGAACGCCGCGCTGGAGTCGTGTCTCCGCATCGCCATTTCCGAAAGCCGGCAGCCACCTTTCGGGATGATGCTTCAGAAGACGCAGGTGGCGAAGGTCGGCTCCACCGAGCGCTGCCAGGCCCCCTCGTAATCCGCCAGCCGATCCTCGGCGTGGGAGCGCCCGGCGGCGACGATGGCCTCGAGGGGCTGGAGATACCGGGTCTCATCGCGCCCCTGGCCGTCGCGGCGGGCGCGCGCCGCGAGGCCGGCCCGCGAGACGGCCAGAGCCTCGGCCGCCACCGCGCCGAGGGGGCGCCCGCCGATCCGCGCCGCGAGCCCGAGCCGGGGCACCGTGGCGCGCAGGGCCTCGCGGTCGCAGGCGTTCCAGGCCTTGGCGATGTCCCAGGCGGCGGCGAGCGACGCCTCGTCGTAGAGCAGGCCGACCCAGAACGCGGCCTGGGCCGCGATCATCGCCGGACCGCCCACATCGGCGCCGCGCCTCTCGAGGAAGCGCTTCAGGCGCACCTCCGGAAAGGCGGTGGAGGCATGGTTGGCCCAATCCGACACCGTCGCCCGCTCGCCCGGCAGCGCGGCGAGCTTGCCCGCCATGAGGTCGCGGAACGAGGCACCCGAAACGTCGTGATAGGTCTCGTCGCGCTTGACGAAATACATCGGCATGTCGAGCAGCCAGTCGACATAGGATTCGTAGCCGAAGCCCGGCTCGAAGGCGCGCGGCAACATGCCGGTGCGGGCCGCATCGGTGTCGCGCCAGATCTCCGAGCGGCGCGACAGGAAGCCGTTCGGGCGCCCGTCCGTGAACGGCGAATTGGCGAACAGGGCGGTGGCCACCGGCTGCAGGGCGAGCGCCACCCGCATCTTGGCGACCATGTCCGCCTCGGAGGCGAAATCGAGGTTCACCTGCACGGTGGCGGTGCGCAGCATCATGTCGAGGCCGAGGGCGCCGACCTTCGGCATGTAGCCGGCCATGATCTTGTAGCGGCTCTTGGGCATCACGGGCGTCTCGTCCCGAGTCCATTTCGGACTCATGCCGAGATCGAGGAAGCCGATGCCGAGCGGGCCGGCGACCCGGGCGGTGGCGTCCAGATGGGTGCGCAGCTCGGCCGCCGTGCCATGGACGTCGGCGAGCGGCGCGCCGGACAGCTCGAACTGGCCGCCGGGCTCGAGGGAGATCGCTCCGCCCTCGGCGCCGGCGAGCCCGATGAGATGGCCCGCATCCGCGATGGGCTCCCAGCCGGTCTCGCGGCCGAGCCCCTCCAGGAGGGCGCGGATGCCGGTCTCGCCCGCATAGGGAACGGGGCGGTTGCCGTCCCGGTAGAACGGGACCTTCTCGTGCTCGGTCCCGATCGCGAAGCGCGAGCGCGGCTTCTCGCCCTCCGCGAACCAGGCGATCAACTCGTCCCGGGTCGTCAGCGGCGTCGTGTCGGACGTGTCGCGCGCCATGCGCTGGCCTCGTGATGAAGGTCGTGTCGGGTGAAAGGGCCGGCCGGACCGCAACGGTGAAGCCCCTGTCGGGAGATCGCCTCTTAAGCCAGCCGGAGTCGGCGAACAACGCGGGCGCGTTGTCGCCTAACGCGCATCCCCCAGAACCGCCTGGACCAGGGCCAGCACCGCCACGACGGCGGTGTCCGCCCGCAGGATGCGCGGGCCGAGCGAGAGCGGCACGGTGTTGGGCCGGGCCGCGATCAGCGCCCGCTCCTCCGGCGAGAACCCGCCCTCCGGCCCGACCAGGACCGCGAGGGGCGGCGCCGCGGCGGGGTCGGCCGCCCCGCGCAGGGCCGCCACCGGATCGGAGACCGGGGCGTCCTCGTCGCAGAAGATCAGCAACCGCAACGGGTTGAGTTCGGCCAGGGCCGCCGGCAGGCGGGCGGCCTCCGGAAAATCGGGAATGCTGAGGATGCCGCATTGCTCGGCCGCCTCGATGGCATTGGCGCGGAGCCGGTCGGCGTTGAGGCGCTCCCCTTGCGTGTAGCGGGTGAAGACCGGGCGGATGGTGCCGGCCCCCATCTCCACCGCCTTCTGAGCCATATAGTCGAGCCGCGCGGTCTTGAGGGGTGCGAACAGGTAGTGGAGGTCCGGACGCGGCGGTTGCGGTCGCGTGCGCTCTCGCACCACGAGATCGGCGCTCTTGCGGCCGCTCGGGACCAGCCCGGCCCGCCATTCGCCGTCCCGGCCATTGAAAAGCAGGACCGGATCATCTGGCCCGCGCCGCAGGACGTTGAGCAGGTAATTTGCCTGCGCCCGGTCGAGGGGGAGCGTCGCATCCGGCGACAGGTCGGACGCGACGAAGAGACGGGGAGCGGTGAAATCGTAGGCGGCCATGGTCGCGGTGGTCGCGTGGCACCGGGGGCGTGTCAACAGATCCCGCCGATCGGCGCGCCCCGATCGTTGCACGCGCGCAACACTCCGCGACATTGCGCCGATTCCCCACCTGAGATCGGCCCGAACCGTTTGCGGCTTGAAAGACGCCACATTCCTATGGCGAAACGCTGGCCCAGCAAGGTCTCGAACGTTTCGGCGGCGGCGACAGTCACCGGCCCGGGAAATCCCCGTGCGCGGTTCGGCTCGCCGGACCGGCGATGCGGTTGGCGCGATCCGGGGGACCGGGGGAGAGGAGTCTCAAGGCATGTCGTTCAAGACCATCGCGGCGGCGGCCGTCGCCTTCGCCGGCACCCTTCTCATGGCGGCCCCGGCCTTCGCTCAGGCCGCCGAGTGCGGCGAGATCCAGAAGACGCTCCAGGCGCGCAAGGATCTGGTGGCCAAGGCGAACGCGGCGTCGAACGCCAAGCAGAAGATGACGCCGCAGCAGGCCTGCGCCCTGTTCACCCAACTCCAGGGCAACGGCACGACCGGCATCAAGTGGATCACCGCCAACAAGGAATGGTGCTCGATCCCCGATTCGTTCGCCGAGGGCTTCAAGGCCGACCACCTGAAAGTGTCGGGCATCCGCACCAAGATCTGTGGCATGGCCGCCCAGGCGAGCAAGATGGAAGCCCAGGCCAAGGCCCAAGCCCAGAATGGCGGCGGTGGCGGTCTGCTCGGCGGTCCCGGCCTGACCGGCAGCCTGAAGATGCCGCAGGGCGCGCTCTGATCCGACGCACGCCGATGATGGCCGCGATGGTCCCGCGCGCAACCCCATGCCGGGCGTGAGCCGCCCCGCCGGGGAGGATCGCCGCGTCGCCGATGCGGTGGCCGGGCACTGGGTCGACACCCTCGCCCCCCGCCGCGCCCGGCCCTACCTGCGCCTCGCCCGGATCGATCGGCCGATCGGCTGGTGGCTCCTGCTCCTGCCCTGCTGGTGGTCGGCGTCGCTGGCCGCCATTGCGGCGGGCGCCGCCTTTCCGAATCCGCTGCACCTCGCCCTGTTCCTCGTCGGGGCGGTGGCGATGCGTGGCGCGGGCTCGACCTACAACGACATCGCCGACCGCGACCTCGACGCGCAGGTGGAGCGCACCCGCTCGCGCCCCCTGCCCTCAGGGCAGGTCCGGGCGCGGCACGCCGCCCTGTTCCTGTTCGCCCAGACCCTGGTCGGCCTCGCCGTCCTGCTGCAATTCAACGGGACCGCGATCTGGGTCGGCATCGCCTCCCTGCTGCCGGTGGCGATCTATCCGTTCATGAAGCGGATCATGCCGATGCCGCAGGCGGTGCTCGGCCTCGCCTTCGCTTGGGGCGCGCTGATGGGATGGGTCGCCGCGTTCGGGCGGCTCGATGCACCGGCCCTCCTGCTCTATGCCGGGACCATCGCCTGGGTGATCGGCTACGACACGATCTACGCGGTGCAGGACATCGAGGATGACGAGATGGCCGGCATCCGCTCCTCCGCGCGCACGTTCGGGCGTGGGCTGAAGCTGGCCGTCGGGCTCTGCTACGGCGCGGCCGGCCTGCTCGTGGCCCTGGCGGCCTGGCGGGCGGGAATCGGGGCCGTAGGCGCGCTCGGCGTCGCTCTCTTCTGTGCCCATCTCGGGCGTCAGGTGGTCCGGCTGGAGCCGCGCGACGGGGCCGGGGCGCTCGGCCTGTTCCGGTCGAACCGGGATGCGGGGCTGATCCTGTTCGCGGGGCTGGCGGCGGACGCCGCCGTTCAGCACATCCTCCGGGGCTGAGGTCTCAGCACACGCCGCCGCAGACGATCTCGCTCTCGCCGCGATGGATCAGCGGGCGCACCGGCAGCGAGCCGGTCTTGCGGCGCACCAGGAAGCGCGGGCGCCGTCCGCTGAGCAGGCCGTGGCGGCGACGGGTGCGGGTGAGGCCGAGGGCCACCGGGCCGAGCTGGCGCGACACCGGCGCGAGGCCGCCATCCTCCTTCACGATCATCCGCTGGAGGCCGGACTTGGCCGCCACGTCGCGCCACAGGGCCACGACCTCCTCCTCGCAGAACGGGCCGAGGCGACCGACCACGCCGCCGGCGGCATCCACCAGCAGCAATTCGAACCGGTCCTCACCGCTGCGATCCGAATCGTCTTCCGAGAAGGCGAGGGCCACACCGGTCAGCTTGGCCACGCCGGCGCGACCGATGATCGGCAGGCGTGCCGCCACAAAATCCGGGGCGATGGCCAGTTCGGTGTGACCATTCATGTTTGCGAAAGTGTTCATCGCGCGGGCACCCTGTCGGAGGTGACGGCCTCTGTCGGACCGTCCGTCTATGACAAGCAGAATGACGTCTAACCTCCCCAAATTGCCTTAAGAGTGAGCGTTAAGCGAATATGGACGCGGGGCAAGCCTGCGGAATGCTCAACACTTCCTTGCGGCGATCCTCGACATTCGCGCGTATCGACCTCTGCGTAGCGAATCCTTGTGATGCGCGAAGCGTCATCCTACAACGGATGCGCCGCAGCATCGCCGCCTCGCCGCGCCCTGCCCCCAGGCCTTTCATACAGAACGCAGCCCGAGAGCCGCACGGAGACGCATGTCCGACCCGATGTCACCGGAAGCCGCGCGGGCGCTCGTTCCCGCCCTGCGCGAAGCGATCCGCGAAGCCGCCACCCTCGCCCTGCCGTTCTACCGGGCGGGCGCGCAGACCGATGCGCGGGTCTGGTCGAAGGCCGGAGGCTCTCCGGTCACCGAGGCCGACGTCGCGGTGGACACCTTTCTCAAGATCCGGCTCAGTGCCCTGCTCCCGGCCGCCGCGTGGCTGTCGGAGGAGACGAGCGACGATGCGGTACGGCTGGGGGCCGATCTGGTCTGGATCGTCGATCCGATCGATGGGACCCGCGCCTTCCTGTCCGGGCATCCGGACTGGTCGATCGCTGTGGCTCTGCTGGTGCGCGACGCACCACGGATCGGCTTCGTCTACGCGCCGGTGAGCGGACATTTCTATGAGGCGGTGGCGGGATTCGGCGCGACGCGCGACGGCCTGCCGATCACCGTCTCGCAGCACGCGACCCTCGACGGAGCCCGGGTGACGGGTCCGAAGCCGATGATGGACAAGCTCGCGCGCGGAGGCGCCCGCGACGGGGCCGGGAAGCCTGCCTTCGTGGCGGTGCCGCGGGTTCCATCCCTGGCCCTGCGCGTGGCGCGGGTCGCGGAAGGGTCGATCGATGTGGGGTTGGTCTCGTCGGACGCGCGCGACTGGGATCTGGCTGGCGCCGACCTGATCCTACGGGAGGCCGGCGGCACGGTGAGCGACCTGTCGGGGCGCCCCACCACCTATAACCGTCCGGACCCCGTCCACGGTTCGTTGATCGCGATGTCGAACGGGCTACGGCCGGCGGTGGTGGATGCGCTGGAGCGTGGCTAAGAACGTCACGGTCGATCCCGACGGAACGGGATCGACCGTCAGCGGCCGGAGCCTCACGGTGTCATGAAACTCAGAGTTCGTCCCAAAACCCTGATCGCCGCCGCTTCTTGCTGGAAGCAGGATGGCGCAGCGGGAGTTCTGTGAGAGACGCTCAGGCGTGTTCGCGCAGATCCACCACCGTGGGGGCCACGCCGAAGCGCTCGGCCAAGTGCCAGCGCAATTCGCGCGGCGAGTGGTAATTGTAAGAGGTGTCGATGAGGTGGCTGAGGTCGACGGTCTTGCTGCCGAGCGACGCGGCCTGATGAAGGCGGCCCACCTTGAACGTCGTTGCATCGGTGACGGGCGAACGGACGCCGCGGCGCCGGGTATATTCGAACAACATATTTTTCTTTTTAACTTTCAGTCTTCAGGTTTTGCGGACCCGTTCCGGGTCCGATCACGCGGTTGGTGTGGCGGACAATGCACGCGGTCGAAACCCGTTCCCTTGGTCGGGTGATCGATCGGATGCGGCGAGGAAGCATGAATCCCACCGGTTTCATACCCTTGGGGTGACGCCAGCCCGGAGGCTGGCGCCGAGAGCGTCAGGCCGCCTGGAGGTTACCAGCCGAGTCCTTGCCGCTGCGCTTGTCGGTCTGGATCTCGTAGGAGACCTTCTGACCCTCGATGAGGTTGCGCATGCCAGCGCGCTCGACAGCGGAGATGTGAACGAACACATCCTTGCCGCCATCGTCAGGCTGGATGAAGCCGTAGCCCTTGGTCTCGTTGAACCACTTAACAGTGCCGGTATTCACGAAATAGATCCTCGTATCGTTCGTCGATCAGCAACCTGCATCTTCACGACGCAGGCGGCGGATCCTCTTCGGTAGGCCTGACGGAATCAGCGGAACGGGAGATGCTCACTCAAACAAGCTCTCGCTCACCGATACCCGCTGACTCGATATGTAGTCGCATCATGCGGCGGCAACAAGGCATTGGGGCCGAACGACGCGGAACGGAGCGGCCCCGCGCCGCCGAGTCCCCGGTGTTCATCGGCCTGCGCGTTGCATATAAAGGTTGGCTTCCAGGCAGTTAGGCGATTCATGGCGGGCATATCGGTTTCCCTCGACGGCGCGAACATCCAGATCTCGTTCCAGAAGGACGATCAGGCCACGGCGGTCGTGATGGACGCCCGCGCCGCCCGGGCATTGGTACGAGCCGTCGGGCAATTGCTCACCGCCATCGACGAGCCGGACGACGCCGATCTGCCCGAGGATCTGAGCGACGAAGACATCGCCATGCTCGACGTGACATCTTCGGCCATCGAGGTCGGCACCGACGAGCGCGGCCAGGCCGTGGTGGCGCTCCAGGCTGGCGCCCTGCCCCCGTTCCAGCTGCGCCTGACGGACGAAGAGGCCCGTCACGTGGCGACGAGCCTCTCGGAAATCCTCAGTTCACCGCGCGACGTGCGCGCCTCGCACGGCGATCACTGAGACGTATCTACAGGCGCACGCCCGGATTGGTTGGACCGCCCGGCAGGTAATCCGGCTCGGAGCCGGGACCGCCGGGCTCGCCGATGCCGGGATCGTCCACCGGATACGGGGTCCGGGGACCGGTCGGTCCGATATCGGGCTGCTCGTCCGGTGCCGGCGGGGTGGGCAGATCCCCCGGAATGCCGCCGGGCAACGGTTCGGGGATCGGTAGGCCGGGTGTGGCCATGCGGAATCTCCTTCGATGTCGGGTGATGCGAGACCAACCCGCGCCGCACCCGTGGAGTTCCGCGCGCCCATCGGGCTGGCGAGATTCCGGGCAATCCCCGCATTGGGTGCATACCGTCCCGCCGTCGCAGCCCCATCCGCGCCAGGAACACCCGTCAATCCCCGTCGTTTCCGGTCTCATTCCGAAACGACAGGAGATGTCCCGTGACCGACATCAAGCAGGCCAAGGTTTTGATCATCGCCACCGACGGGTTCGAGGAGACGGAACTCACCGTCCCGCAGGCGAAGCTCAAGGCCGCGGGCGCCACCGTCCACGTCGCCTCTCCGACATCGCGCAGCGCACCGGAATCGATCCGCGCCTGGGACAAGACCGATTGGGGCAAGAACGTCGCGGTGGATACCGACCTCGCGTCGATCG
>JAKONB010000438.1 GCA_022702195.1 Beijerinckiaceae bacterium
TACGCGCATCTGCGCAGCCTCGGCACCCCGAAATCCGGACGCGAGGCGGCCCGGGCGCATGACGCGGCCCTGCTGCGGCGGATCTATTGCGAGGAGGTGCTGGACACCGCCGATGGCGGCTTGGCCCTCGACGCCCTGTGCGACCTCGCCGTGCGGGCGCCGACCTGCCTGATCTGCTTCGAGCGCGACCCGTCGCGCTGCCACCGCCGACTCCTGGCCGAGCGCCTGGAAGCGCGCGGTTTCATCACCGTGGACCTGTTCGGATAGCGCCATGCCCGATCACGCGGGATCGGGTCACGTCTCAAACACCGTGTTCTGACGCGCTTTCCACGCGGAACCGGCTCCCGCTTCGGCGACGCGCGCTCCGGCGCCCTCTCCGCCCGGCGCCCTCTTCGGCCAGCGCCCGCTTGGCCCAGCGCGTGGCCGGTCTGCGGCGGGGCCATGCGATCCACCATACGGGAAGGGAGTCTTTTTGAAGCAACCGGGATGAGGAAGCCCGCTCCAAACGTATTCGGAGACCGGGCGAGGCAATTCGGTCCGGTTTTGTCCAGCAGAGCACCCGCGCGGCGGTGCACCCGGCCCGTCACGCGATGCGATGACAGGACTCGAAGATGTCATCGCCATCGGCCGGAGGGCGCATTGACAATCTAGGGTCCGTCGCTCCTTCTCGGCGACTACCCCATGACCCTTCGAGATACGGGATGACGCGCAAATCCCTCGATCAGACCTTGTCGTTCCTGCGCTCCCTCGACCGTACCGCGAGCGCGGATGACGTCGCGCGCCTTCTGGTCACGGAACTCGCGGATCTCGGCGTGACCCACGTCATGGCCGGAACGGTGCCCACGCGCGGGACGCCGTCGCGCCAGCAGAACGCCCACGTCTTCCTCAACACCTTCCCGACCGATTGGGGGCGGCGCTACCTCGCCCGCGGCTACGCCTTCAAGGACCCCACCGTCCGGCGGCTCAGCACCCATCAGGGTCCCTTCGCCTGGGGTGAGACGCGCGCGACCTGCCGGGACGACCCCGAGGGACAGCGGGTGATGGACGAGGCCGCGGATTTCCGGCTGCGCGACGGCATCACCATCCCGCTGGTGACCCTGGACGGGGAGGTCGCGGGATTCAGCGTCTCGGGGGAGCATCTCGGATTCGACCCGGCCGAACGGCCGACCCTCCAGCTCATCGCCACCTATGCGTTCGGCCACCTGCTCCGCCTGCGCGGCTCCGACAAGGCCGAGCGTGCCAAACTGGCGCCGCGTGAGCGGGAAGCCCTGCAATGGGCCGCCGAGGGCAAGACCGATTGGGAGATCGGCGAGGTGATGGGCATCTCGACCCACGGGGTCGACTTCCACCTGCGCTCGGCCCGCAGCAAACTCGGTACCACCAACCGCACCCAGGCGGTGGCGATCGCCCTGCGGCGCGGCCTGATCATCTGATGCCCGGAACCGTACCCTACGGTATCCCGTAGTACGCAGCGCGCAGTCGACATGCCAAAAAACCTCCAGCGATGGAGGTCGCGGCATGATTCACATCGTCACGCCAGCCAATGAATTTCGCTATCGTGAAGAAATGGAGCAGGTCTGGCGCCTACGTCACGAAGTCTTCGTGAAGGAGAAGGGCTGGATCGACCTGGATCGTCCCGATGGGCGCGAGATCGACCGGTTCGATACACCGCATGCCATCCATTTCCTCGCGATCGAGGCCGGTCGGGTGATCGGATACAGCCGTTTGCTGCCGACCACCCGGCCCCACCTGCTCTCCGACGTGATGCCCCAGCTCTGCGAGGGCGAGCGCCCGAGCGGACACGACACCTGGGAATGGACCCGCCAGGCGGTGGCCCGCTCGCACCGGGCGCGGGGCAAGGCGGTCAACCCGGTCTCCCTGGCCCTCCTCACCGGCATCGTCGAATGGGGCATGGCGCATGGCGTGCGCCAACTCGTGCTGCAGATGCCCACCCTCTACCTGCTGCACGTGGTGCAGCTGCATTTCCGGGCGCGGCCCCTCGGGCTGCCGCAGGCCATCAGCGGCGAGGACATCATCGCCACCACCGCCGAATTCGACGAGCGCACCTTGGCTCGCCTGCGGGCCGTCCGGCGCGACGCCGCCCCGGTCCTCGCCCCCAGCTACACCTACATCGCGGCCTAGAGCATCGTCCCGAAAGGTGGCCTCCGGCTTCCGGAAAAAGACGATGCACCATCGAGAATCGAGAGCCTCGTCCCGGATCCGATGTCCGTGACGAGGCCAAGCGGGAAAGACAGGAAGAACCGATGCTCGCCAACGTCACGATCCAGGACGAATCCCTCGAGCTTCTCACCCAGCATTGCGTCGCCGCCCGCGGGGTGATCGACGAATCCGGCACCCTGGTGATGCGCCGCCTCATCGATCTGCTGCTGTTCGAGATCGGCGTCGCCCTGGCCGAGCGCACCGAGACGCGGCCGAGGCCGATCCGCCGCGACTGAGCGTCTCTCGCAAACCCCCGCTGCGCCGTCCTGCGTCCAGGGAGAAACGGCGGGGAGAGGGGGGTTCGTGAGGCACCCTGAACCGATCGACCGGCGGACGGGCGCTCCCGCCGCCGGGACGGCCCGTCACCAGCCGCCGTAACGGTAGCCGTAGGGCCGGTCATAGGCCACCGGCCTTCCGTAGCCATCGGGGCGGTCGCAGTCGCGACGCCAGCGGCGCGGCGGCCGGGGCTCGTCATACTCCTCCGTGGATTCGTAGCGGACCACGCGGCGGGGTCCGTAGCCGGGCGCGGCATCGCGCTCGCGATAGACCACCGGGCCATCCTCGTCGGGGCGGGCATAGCCATAGGCCGGCGCCGCGTGCGATTCCGAGAGGGCGGCCCCCAGCAGGGCACCGGCGGCGAGGCCACCGATGAGCCCGGCCGCCACCGCACCGCCGCCGCCCCGCGCCTCGGCCGCCGAGGAGGTGAGGACGCCGAGGCCGATCAGCGCGGCGGCCGACATCGCAGCAAACGTCTTCATGGCAGGATCTCCCGAATGCGTGCGGCCCGATCACCCGGCCGCATCGGGACAATGGCCCGACCGGGCTGCATCGGGGCTGAAGCGAAACGACAGCCCCCGTTCAGCTTGACCGTCCGGGGCTGGAGCATCGTCCCGAACGGTGGTCTCCGACTCTCGGAGAAAGACGATGCAACATCCGGAACCCGGTGCGGCGTCCCGGATCCGATGTCCGGGACACCGCTCTATGGCTCGGTCCGGCGCGCGGCGCGGGCGGCCCGCGCCATGCCGATCAGTTCGCGCGCGGTGAGTCCCCTGCACGGGAGGAGACCGGCCTCCACCGGGGCGGTCAGCATGGGACGCCCCCGGGCGACCCCGCTCGTCTCGATCCCGAGGTCGCGGCCGCGCCACAGGCGCCGCAGCCGAACCGCCTTCGTCTCCTTCACCAACCGCGTCTCTTGCTCCAAGCGTGCCTCATTCTCCGAACGTGTCCCTCGCACCAAGATCGTCGTCTCGCTCGCCATGTCCACCGGGTCCACCCGTCAACGGGATAGCCGATAGCAAAGCTTAACCATACACAACATTCTTGACGTGGCGGAGGAGCACCCTATGGCCGCGGGCGCTGCGCAACATTTTCTTCCGTTGGCGCCGTGCCCGAGGCAGCGGACCGCCAAACGCGATCGTTTCGCGATCCCGGAGAGGGGCCGCGCGCGATAGGCCGGACGGAGACGGGACGATGTGCTCGCCCAGCCGAGCCGGGGGCGTCCCCGGCAATCCACGGCCGAGGCCGTTCAAACGACATGTCGATTGGGAGAAAAGTGCGCGTGCGCAGGTCCGTCGGTCGATGGACCGAGGAGGGCGCCTTCAGCGTCAGGTCCTTTGCTCCCGAGGGAGCCGGCCGACATCGTCGCTGTCACGGATCGTATCGAAACGGGGTCTGGACACCACCGGATCGTGCCGGCTCCGTCCACCATCTGAACCCCGATGCACCAACCCTCCGATGTTCGACATCGAGAGAGTTGGTGCGGCCAAGAGGACTCGAACCTCCACCCCTTGCAGGACTAGCACCTCAAGCTAGCGCGTCTACCAATTCCGCCATGGCCGCATCGCCACCCTTTGGTTCCGTCCGCCGCCCCGTGGGGCGAAGCAGGCGTTCCGTGTGGCGCGGCGCAGCAATTAGCAGAGGGATTTCACCGCGACAAGCGCCTCGAACGCGCTTTGTTGGATTTCTTCGGTCTCAGGTGAAATCGTTCAGGCCGTCGAACAACGGCACGGCGCCCTCGCCGATGGAGGCGCCCGGTTCCCGCAGCACCTCGGCCTTGCGGATGAGCTCGAGAATCTCCACCGAGATGCGGTTGCCGGTCACCACCACCTGTCCGCGGGCGATCGGGTGGTCGTTGGCCAGAATCTCGACCATATCGGTTTCGGTGGAGGCGAGTTCGATCACGGCGCCGCGGCCCATGCGCAGCAGCATGTGCAGCGGCATGTGGCT
>JAKONB010000439.1 GCA_022702195.1 Beijerinckiaceae bacterium
CTGCACTGCATCGCCCTGTCGAGCGTCCTGGCTTTGCCGTTCCTCCAGCTCCCGGTCTGGATCACCGCCTTCGCCGCTTCCGGGGTCATCGCCCTGCCCCACCTCGTGACGGGGAGCGGCCTGCTCGACGCGCCCGGGCTGATGGTCCTCGGTCTGGGCGCCACCGTGCCGCAGACCAACGATTACGTGCCGCTGTTCCCGTGGTTCGGGCCGGTTCTCATCGGGATCGTGCTGGGCCGTCTCGGGCTGCCGGTTTTGGCCAGGTCGCGGGTTCTGGCCTGGCGCGCCCGGGGCGGACCCGGCCGGCTCGCCGCCTTCGCCGGCCGGCACAGCCTCGCGGTCTATCTCATCCATCAGCCGGTGCTGCTGGGGCTTCTCACCGGGCTCGCCGCCCTCACCGGGCCTCATCCCCGCGCCGGCTTCGCCGAGTTCCGGGCCGATTACGTCGCCAGTTGCACCCGCACGGGCGGTGAGCCCGAGGCCTGCCGGGTGGCGGCGCGCTGCGTGGCGGTGGCCTTTCGCCGGGACGGCCTGTGGGCGGAGGCGCCGCGCAGCTTCACCGTCGCCGAGCGGGCCAAGGCGCAGGCCCTGTCCCAGGCCTGCTACGAGGCCGCCGAGGGATCGGCGCCCTCGCGCTGAGGGGCGCCGATCCCGCTGCGCCCACCCGAATCTCAGTCCTTGGCGCGTTCCACGTAGGAGCCGTCTTCCGTCATGATCACCACGCGGGTGCCGACGGCGATGTGCGGCGGCACGGCGGTGCGCACGCCGTTGGAGAGGATGGCGGGCTTGTACGAGGACGAGGCGGTCTGTCCCTTCATCGCCGGCTCGGTCTCGACGATCTCGAGGGTGACGCGCTGCGGCAGCTCCAGGGTGAGCGGCACGCCGTTATGGGTCGAGACCATCACGGCCATGCCCTCCTGGAGGTACGGAGCGGCGTCCCCGACCACGTCCTTGGGGATGGCGACCTGATCGTAATTCTCGGGGTTCATGAAGTGGTAGCCCTCACCGTCCTCGTACAGAAAGGTGTGCTCGCGATCCTCCACGAAAGCGCGCTCCACCGATTCGGTGGTGCGGTAGCGCTCCGAGACCTTCACGCCGTCGGTGATCCGGCGCATGTCGAGCTGCGTGACGGGCGTGCCCTTGCCGGGGTGGATGTTCTCCACGGTCAGGATGACGTAGAGCTTGCCATCCTTGTCGACGACGTTGCCCTTGCGGAGCGTAGAAGCGATCACCTTCACGGGGTTGGGTCCTGTTCGTGTCACGAGAAACGGGTGTATCGCCCCGGCGCGGTTTGGCCCCGCGGGAGCGACATCGTGTGTCCGCCACTATCCTATCCGCGGCTCCGTTGCCAGCCGGCCCGCGTGACGGAGCCTCACCCCGCATGATGTCAGCCACCGCATGACCCGCCCCTCCCCCTGGTGGGCGCCGCACCGCCACGCCGACCGGCGCCCCGCCCTGATGGCGCGCAACCGCATCGTGGCGGCCCTGCGCGGGCATTTCGCCGAGCGCGACTTCGTCGAGGTCGAGGCCGCCGCGCTCCAGGTCTCCCCCGGCAACGAGGCGCATCTGTCCGCCTTCGCCACGCATCTCCTCGGCCCCGACGGGGCGGCGCAGCCGCTCTACCTCCACACCTCCCCGGAATTCGCCTGCAAGAAGCTGCTGGCGGCCGGCGAGCCGCGCCTCGTCAGCTTCGCCCGGGTCTACCGCAACCGGGAGCGCGGCCCGCTGCACCATCCCGAATTCACCATGCTCGAATGGTACCGGGCCGGGGCCGATTACGACGTGCTGATGCAGGATTGCGCCGACCTGCTGGCACTTGCCGCCGAGCGGGCGGGCACCCGGCGCTTCACCCATCGGGGCCGCGAGGCCGACCCGTTCGCCGCCTTCGAACGCGTGACCCTGGCCGAGGCCTTCGCCGAGCGGGCCGGTATCGACCTCCTCGCCACGGTGGCGGCCGACGGGAGCACCGACCGGGAGGCTCTGGCGGCGGCGGTGCGGGGCGCCGGCCTGCGGGTCGCCCCCGACGACGGCTGGGCGGACCTGTTCAGCCGGGTGCTGGTGGCCAGGATCGAGCCGCATCTCGGCCTCGGCCGCCCGACGATCCTGTGCGAGTACCCGGTGAGCGAGGCGGCGCTCGCCCGACCGAGCCCGCGCGACCCGCGGGTGGCCGAGCGGTTCGAACTCTACGCCTGCGGGGTCGAGCTCGCCAACGCCTTCGGCGAATTGACCGACCCGGCCGAGCAGCGCCGCCGGTTCGAGACCGAGATGGCCGAGAAGGCCCGGATCTACGGCGAGACCTACCCGATCGACGAGGATTTCCTCGACGCCCTGGCGATCATGCCCGAGGCGAGCGGCATCGCGCTCGGCCTCGACCGCCTGGTGATGCTGGCCACCGGGGCTCCGCGCATCGACGACGTGATCTGGACGCCGGTGGCGGGAGGCGCCGCGTGAACCGCCCCCTGCGCAAAGCCGCCGATCTCGTCCGCGCGGGACTTGTCGACCCGCGCCGCCTGCCGGAGCTGGAGGCGGTGGCCGCCCGCTACGCCGTCTCGGTGACGCCGGACATGGCGGCCCTGATCGACCCGGCCGATCCCGCCGACCCGATCGCCCGCCAATTCGTACCACGGGCCGAGGAACTCCTGACGCGCCCGGAGGAGGATGCCGACCCGATCGGCGACGCGGCCCATTCCCCCCTGCCGGGCCTCGTCCACCGCTACCCGGACCGGGTGCTGCTGAAGCCGCTCCATATCTGCCCGGTCTATTGCCGCTTCTGCTTCCGCCGCGAGATGGTGGGGCCGGGCGGCCATGGCAGCCCGAGCGAGGCGGAACTGGCGGCTGCCCTCGCCTATATCGCCGCGCGACCGGAGATCTGGGAGGTCATCGTCACCGGCGGCGATCCGTTCGTCCTCTCGCCCCGTCGCCTCGCCCACTTGGCCGAGGCCCTCGCCGCCATCGAGCACGTCAAGGTCCTGCGCTTCCACACCCGCGTGCCGGTGGTGGATCCGGCCCTGGTCACGCCGGAGCTGGTCGCCGCCCTCCGGCGTTTCGGCGGGGCGGTGTTCGTGGCGCTCCACGCCAACCATCCGGCCGAATTCACCCCGGCCGCCCGCGCCGCCATCGCCCACCTCGTCGATGCCGGCATTCCGATGGTGAGCCAGTCGGTGCTGCTCGCCGGCGTGAACGACGAGGCCGCGACGCTGGAGCGGCTGATGCGGTGCTTCGTCGAGAACCGGATCAAGCCGTATTACCTGCATCACGGCGACCTCGCCCCCGGCACCGCGCATCTGCGCACCGGGCTGGACACTGGCCAGGCCCTGATGGGCGCCCTGCGCGGCCGGCTCTCGGGGCTGGCCCAGCCGCTCTACGTGCTGGATATCCCCGGCGGTCACGGCAAGGTGCCGGTCGGACCCGGATACCTGCGCGCCGAGGCCAGCGGGTGGCGCGTCACCGATCCGCGCGGGGGCGAGCACCCCTATCCGCCGCGCGGGGGGAGCGCGCCCCTCCCCTCCGGGCCGACCGATCCCTGACGCCGCCCGACCCCCTCCACCGCCTCACGGGAGCTTCGAGGCCCCGTTTTCCCAAGGGACCGCCGGGTCATGTTCTTTCCGCTCTCGAAGCTGATCTACGCGGTGGTGACGCCGTCGAACTTCCTGACCCTGGTGGCCCTGCTGGGCGCCGCCCTGCTTTTCATCGCGCGTTGGAACCGGCTGGGCCGGATCCTCGTGGCGCTCGGGGCGATCGGCCTGTTCGCGGGTGGGTTGGCGCCGCTCTCGGCGCTCCTGGCGCTGCCGCTGGAGAACCGGTTCCCGGCCTTCGCGGCGGATGACCGCCCGGTGGCCGGCATCGTCGTGCTCGGGGGAGCGGTCGATACCGGCGCCTCGGTGCGGCGCGACCAGATCGTCCTCAACGATGCCGGGGAGCGCCACATCGCCATGGCCGATCTCGCCCGGCGCTACCCCCAGGCCCGCCTCGTCTTCTCCGGGGGCGGCATGACCCAGGAGGGTGGCCCGAACTCCGAGGCCGGCGTGATCGGGCATTTCGCGGACCCGCTCGGCCTGCCGCGCACCCGGCTGATCCTCGAGGATCGCTCGCGCAACACCCACGAGAACGCGGCCTTCACCGCCGCGATGGTCCGGCCCCGGCCGGGGGAGCGCTGGCTCCTGGTGACCTCGGCCTGGCACATGCCGCGCGCCGTCGGCTGCTTCCGCAAGGCCGGGTTCGACGTCACCGCCTACCCGGTGGATTACCGCACGGAGGGCTGGAGCGACCTGCGCCACCCCAACGACTTCGCGTCCCGGGGCCTGCTGCTCCTCGATCTCGTCACCAAGGAATGGCTCGGCCTCGTCAGCTACCGCCTCGCCGGCTACAGCGACGACTGGTTCCCGGCGCCCCGGCCTACCCCCGACCAATCCTCCGGGAGTCCCGATCAGGCCTCGTCGGTCTCGGCCGCGACCGGACCGAGTCGGTAGATCCCGCGGAAATCGTCCGGGTCCTCGATCCGCTTGCCCTTGCGCAGGATGGCGACCTGCCCGGCCTTCACCATCTGGATGGCGACGCGGCGGACCGGCTGCATCAGCGGGCTCCAATCCTCTGGCTGCGGCCCGCCGAGATCGCGGGCGACCTCCGAGGGGCACACGGTCTTGCCGGCCCCGCGCAGGTCGACGAGGCGCAGGATCGTCTCGGCGATCAGCGCCTCGTTCGGCCCCTTGCGGACGGTCTTGGCCGCCTCCTTGGCGGCCCGCGCCGTGGGGTCGCCGGTCCTCGGCGCGGGATTCTTGGCGGCGGCGGCCTTCGGAGCGCCCGGGGCGGAGCCGCCCTTGGCGGCGAGCCGGCGGGCGGCGCTGGCCTTGCGGGCGGCCCGGCGGGCGGCGGATTTGGTGATCGGG
The DNA here is from genome assembly GCA_022702195.1 of Beijerinckiaceae bacterium. Taxonomy (GTDB): domain Bacteria; phylum Pseudomonadota; class Alphaproteobacteria; order Rhizobiales; family Beijerinckiaceae; genus Methylobacterium. Next base: position 4,887 of record JAKONB010000439.1, read on the forward strand.
GGTGCGTCGGAATTGCTCATGGGTGCCATCCCTGCCCTGTCCCGTCGTCCTCCGCCAGGAGGGCCGCGCGAATTTTCGAGGCGAATTGGCGTCGCCACATCACCCAGACCACCGCCGTGGTGGTCAGCACGAGCAGCAAGGGGCTCACGAACCAGCCCAGATAGGCGAGCGCGAAGAAGAAGGCCCGCTGCCCCCGGGCGAAGTGGCTGCCCGCCGCGATGTTCATCGCCGCCGCCCGCCGGGCCGCCCGCTCCATCTGCTCCTGCGAGGCGCCCGAGCCCTTGGGCGGCACCGAGCCGATCAGGATCGCGCCGTAATTGAACAGCCGGTAGGCCCAGGAGAATTTGAAGAAGGCGTAGACGAACACCACCGCCAGACCCGCGACCTTGACCTCCCAGGTCGCCCGCGTGGCGATGGCCCCGAAGGGCAGCGAGCCGAACAGGGTCAGCACG
>JAKONB010000511.1 GCA_022702195.1 Beijerinckiaceae bacterium
CCGTGAAATGGTTCAACGAGACCAAAGGTTACGGCTTCATTCAGCCGGATGACGGTGGCAAGGACGTGTTCGTCCATATCTCGGCCGTGGAACGGGCCGGCCTGCGCAATCTGATCGAAGGCCAGAAAATCTCCTATGAGATCGAGAGCGATCGGCGGACCGGTAAGCAATCGGCCGGCAACCTTCAGGCCGCCTGACTCCCCGTCCGATATCGCTTCAGTGCGATATCGCACATAAATTGCAGGGGAAGCCGCTCTTCGCCGGGCGGCTTCTGTTGCGTCAGCGCGACCAGTCGGGCATTTGCATTGGGATCAAAATCGAGTGCCCTAGAACCGATTCGATTTCGACGCTCCCCCCATCGGCCGGCAGCGCCGCAGCTCATGCGACGCCGGCCCGAGCCGCAGAAAGCCACCCGAGAAAGGTCAGATGAGCGCGTTCGACTATAGGAATTTCGACGACCGCCGTAAAAACTCCGCTACCGCCAAGCAGGTGCTGCTGGAGAAGTTCAAGGCCCGTCCGCCAGCGGACGACCCGGAGATGATCGCCAAGGCCCAGGCCCGCGCGGCCATTGCCCGCGCCCGCGAGGAGCGGATCCGCGAACGCGAGGCTGCCCGCATCGCGGCGGAAAAGAAAGCCGCCGAGGAGAAGCGTGCCCGCGAGGAAGCGGAGCTGGCCGCTCAGATCGCCCGCGAAGCGGCCGAGGCCCTCGCGGCCGCCGAGCGTAAGGCAGCCGAACTTGCCGAGAAGAAGGCGGCCCGCGACGCGCGCTACGCGGCCCGCAAGGCCAAGGCGCGGCGCTAGGCGCGCACCGCCACTCCGCGAAATCATCTGGGCCGGCGATCCATCGTCGGCCCTTCTCGTATCCACGGGCGTGACCGTCAGACCTCGGATTCGGTCCCGGAATGCCCGTCCGCGGATTCCGTGCCCTCGGTCCGGGTCTCGGCCCCCTCGGCCTGCGGCTCGGCCTCGCCCTCGGGGCGCGGTCCGGATTTGAACGAGCGGCGCGGGGCGTTGCTGCGCTTGGACTGGATCGGCTTTTCGATCTCGCCCAGGCGCTCCGAGAGACGTTTGGCGCGCTCGTTGAAATCGTTGGTGCTGCGCGATTGGGATGCACCGCTCTTGAACGCGTTCGCCACTGGGGCCTCATCGAGTTGCCCAGGGCACGGGATCGTGCGGGGTTGTCCGTCTTTAACACGGATCGGCCGGGGGAGGGGGACTATCTTGCCCGCGGCGCGATCCGGATCGTGGGGGATCTTCAGAATCGCGCGGTGAGGAACAGTCTCACGTTGCGTCCGGGGAGCAGAATCTCGTCCTTCTTGAAGGAGGCGGAGTTGCGGATCCGGTCGTCGAGTAGGTTGCGCCCCTGTAGGCCCAGCGTCACCTCGTTGGCCCCGTAGAGCGCGGGGTCGAGGCTCTTGGTGTAGCTGATTTCGGCGCGCAGATCGTCGAAGCCGGGCGTCACCGTCTCGATCGGGGCGATCTCCGTATGAGCGAAGGCGTGCAGCAGGTTGACGCGCGCGAACCAGCCGTCCGCCCGCACGAACAGGCCGCCGCCGACCCGATGGGGCGGGATGCGCGGCACGTAGGTACCGTCGTCGAACTGCGCCCGCACGAAGTCGTACTGCGCGTCGATGCCCGCCCAGCCATTGCCCACCGCCCAGACGTCGAGCTGGGCGCCGATCTCGGCGCCGTAGAAGGTGGCGTTGCGCTGTGAATAGACGATCTGCTGCAATTCGTCGTCGCTGCCGCAGGAGGCGAAATCGTCACCGCAACGTGCGCCCGTGTCCCGCTTGTAGATGAAGCCGGTATAACGGGTGTAGTAGCCGGTAGCGTCCAGCCGCATCGGCCCCTCGGCGCGGCGAATGCTGGCTTCGATCGTGCGGGCGCGCTCCTTCTTCAACGCGGCATTGCCGATCTCAAAGGTCTCGGTCGCGTCGTGGGGGCCGCGCGAATACAGTTCGAAGGCCGTGGGCGCGCGCTCGACATAGGACCCGTTCAGGCTGGCGACGAAGCCGTAGGGCAGGTCCTGCAGGGCGCCGAAGCTCAGGCTCTTGGGAGCGAAGCGTCGACGGCGGCCGTAGGAGAGCGGATCCTCGCCCTCCACCGGCAGGTAGTCGCCGGGAAAGAGTGTGGCGGTGCCGGTGGAGCGATCGCCTTCGATGCGGCCCGCCCCCTGGAAACGCAGGCCGTTGCCCACGGCCAGCTCCTCGAACAGGTAGATGGCGTTGCTGCGCGAGTCGGTGGGGGCCAGCAGGCTGCCGGCCTCGCCCGCTGTGCCGAGGGTGCGACGCCCGGCCTGGAGGCCCAGCGCCCCGGTGAGGGTGCCCAGACCCGTGAAGACCGGGACGTGTTGGAGCTCGATGCGGGCCTCCGCCTCACGGTTCTTGAAGGTCGCCTGGATGCCGTCGATCCCGTCCCCACCAATGCCGATCTCGTCGTGCCGATAGGTCGAGCCGCCGACCCAGAACCGGATCGCCGCGACGGGACCGTCCAGGGGCCGGTACTCGCCCTTGGCCAGCAGGCGGTCCTGGCGCGGATCGAGGCGGGTCCGGCTCTCGGCCGCCCCGCCGCCGGGGATCTGATAAAGTGCATCGTAATGGCTGTAGGACAAGCCGACGAAGCCGCGATCGCCGATGAACGACATGCCCACGGCGCCGCCCTGCGATTCGTTGGCGGAATTGCGCTGGATGCCCAGCGGCGTGGCGTAGCTGTCGGCGGCACTCTTGAACCCGTCCACATGCAGGGCGACGTTCTCGCCACCGGCATCGAGGGTGACGGCGCCGAGGCGGCCATTATCCACGGAGGAATAGCCGGTCGTGGCCTGTCCGGAGATGCCGCCGGCCGGGATGGAGGTCGGAACGCGGTTGTTCTCGGCGCTGACCACGCCGCCGATGGCCTGGGAGCCGAAGCGCAGGGAGGCCGGGCCGCGGATGACCTCGATGCGGTTGGCCACCAGCGGGTTGATCGGGACGCCGTGATCCTCGCCGAGTTCCGAGACGTCCTGGATGCCGACGCCGTTCTCCTGGATGCGGACCCGGCTGTTGTCGAGACCTCGGATGATCGGCCGGCTGGCTGCGCCCGGGGCGTAGGTAGAGGCGGAGATGCCGGGCCGGTCGGATAGGGCGTCGCCGAGGGTCCGGGGCTGGTCGCGGGCGATCTGCTCGGCCGTCACCACCGTAACGGGGGAGAAGGTGTCGGTGACGACCGGCAGGACGCCGGCGGGAAAGGCGCTCGCCCCCGCACCGCCACGGCCCGAGACGATCGGGCTCGGCGAGGTGACGCTGAGCTCCGGCAGGGTGGCGGCGGCATCCTGTGCCTGCGCCGCGCCACTCGTAAGGGTCGTGCCGGCCACAACCACGCCCACCCAGATCCGCTTCGACCCCATGACCCGCATTACACCCACACCCTGACAACGTTATAGTGTTTCCTCGCTGTGATGTGACATTATAACAAGACGGTTTCTCGAGGCGCGCGTGTACAGGACGCCGCTGTGGCTTCAACGCATCACCCTGCGACCTCGACGGCGCTTGCGGGCATGGAGGCGCGTGGCGACATCGCGGACTCGATGCTGATCCCTTCCCTGCGCTCCCTGGCCCGCGTGTTCCTCCTCGTCCTACTCGCCCTCTTCGTCC
>JAKONB010000526.1 GCA_022702195.1 Beijerinckiaceae bacterium
AGGCCGGGCACGACATCGCCGCCATGGCGCGGGACGTGCTCACGGTGATGGATGCCAACGGCATCGCCAGTTGCGACCTCGTCGGCCACGCGCTCGGCGGGCTGATCGGCCTCGAACTCGCCCGGACCCATCCGGACCGGATCGGGCGGCTCGTGGTGGTCAACGGCTGGGCGAAGGCCGATTCGGCGACGCGGCGCTGCTTCGCGGCCCGCAAGGCGCTCCTCGACCATGCCGGCCCGGAGGCCTTCGTGCAGGCGCAGGCGATCTTCCTCTACCCGGCCCCCTGGCTCTCGCAGAATGCCGAGCGGGTGGCGGCCGACGCGGCCCACGCCCTGGCGCATTTCCCCGGAGCCGCCAACGTCCATGCGCGGATCGCCGCGCTGGACGCCTTCGATCTCGAGCCCCATCTGGCATCGATCGCCACCGAGACCCTCGCGATGGCGGCGGACGACGACGTGCTGGTGCCCTATCTCTGCTCGGAGCGCCTCGCCTCCGGCCTGACGCGGGCGCGGCTCGACCGCGTGCCCACCGGCGGCCACGCCCACAGCGTGACGCGGCCGGAGGCTTTCAATAAGACGCTGCTGGCGTTCCTCGATCGATGACGCCGCACCGGGAAGGACCCGCATGACCGAGACCCAGCCGATGCCGGTCGAGTCCGCCGCCTACCGGGCGGCCATGGCGCAGATCGCCAGCGCCGTGCATCTCGTCACCACCGACGGACCGGGGGGCCGCGCCGGCTTCACCGCCTCGGCGGTGTGCAGCGTCAGCGACGGGCCGCCGACCCTGCTGGTCTGCATCAACCGGACGTCGTCGGCCTACGCCGCGGTGAGCGCCAACGCGGCGCTCTGCGTCAGCACCCTGGCGGCGCATCAGGCGGAGGTCGCCGGGGCCTTCGGCGGCCGCACCCCCATGGAGGAGCGCTTCGCCGCCGCGACCTGGCAGCGCCTCGTCACCGGAGCCCCGGCCCTCGCGGGCGCGCTCACCGCCTTCGATTGCCGGATCGTCGCGCGCCATCCGGTGGGGACCCACGACGTGCTCTACTGCGAGGTGGTCGGGCTGGCGGAGGCCGGCGCGGGCGACGGGCTGCTCTACGCCGACCGGCGCTACCACACCCTGCCGCTCACCCCCCAGGCCCCGCGCGAAGCCGCGGCCTGACCCCCATCGGGGGGCGTCAGCGGGCGCGGCCGATCGTGGCCTCGATCTGCCCGTGCGGTTCGTCGGTGGGCAGGAAGACGGTGCCGTCGTTGGACAGCCCGAACGGGGCGAGATTCATCGGGATGTAGTGCTTGTTGGGCATCGCGAAGGCGATCTCGGCGATCTCCGGCAGGGCGGCCAGCACCGCCTCGCCCATCCGGTACATGCTGTCCTGCACCCCGGCGCTGTAGGTGGTGCCGAACACGGTGATCAGCGTGTCGAGCACCCGCGCGTTGGCCGCCGGGTAATCCGCCGGCGGGGTGCCCCAGGTCCAGGTGGCGTCCATGCTGGTGGCGCAGATGCGGTCGGTGGCGTCGGGCAGGGTCCGGTACTGGTCGTCGACGAAATCGACCCAGCCCGAGCCGGTGGTCTTCATCAGGGTGTAGCCGCGCAGGCCCGATTGCAGCACCGCGCCGCCCCGGTCCGCCACCAGGCGGACGAAGGGCTGGCCGTTGCCGTCCAGGGTGAAGGTGTGGCCGTGCGGGGCGCCGCCGATGGTCCGGCGCAGCCAGCGGGTCTCCAGGGCCTCCACGGTCACGGAGGTCACCTGCGCGTAGGTCTCGAGGAACAGGGCCGCCACCTGCCCGGCAAAGGCCTCGCTGTCGGCCGTCACATGCCGGGCGGCCGTGATGTTGACGATGTTCTTGATGCTGTCGGTGGCGATGATCATGCGGTTGTCGCCCCGGGTCCAGGCGGCGGAGAAGTCGCCCGTCAACATCACCTGCACGGTCAGTTCCCGCACGTCGTGCCGGTCGCCGTCGCGCGCCAGACGCAGCACGCGGACGCGCCCCTTGCCGTAGCTCGCCGCCGTCAGGGCCATGGTCGCTCTCTCCATCGGTACAGGGCCAGGATGCCACGCCCATGCCGGGTCGGCGAGGCGCGTCGCCGCCGCGCGGGAATCGTCCGGGCCGGAGGGGGCTCGGCGACGCCGCGTCCCGCAAGCCATGTGCCAGGACGCGCGGGCTCAAGGACGCGCGGGCTCAAGGACGCGCGGGCGCCTGGCCCCCGCCCTCGCCCGCCGTCAGGGGGCCGGCGGGCGGGCCTTGCGCAGGTCGTCGTAGAGGCGTTGCACCTCCTGGATCGGCGTGTGAGCCCGGCTCCAGTTGGTCTCGCGCAGGTTGGTCGGCGTGAAGGCGCTGTGCGAGGTGCCGCCGAAGCCGTTGAAGACCGCCACGTCATCCCCCGCGGAATAGTCGATCCGGTAGGAGGGGCTGATTCCCTTCGGGGTGCCCTTGCCCGTCACCCCGATCCGCACGCGGGCGTCGCCGTGGCGCTTCTGGCAGAAGCGCAGATTGCCGAGCATGCGCCGCAGGTATTCCTCCGCATCGGCGAGGTCGGCCACGATGTCGGGCAGGGCCGCGTCGGGGGGCAGGTGGGTCTTGCGGATCATGGTGCCTCGCCTCGATGGGGTGGGCCGCGCGACGGCGGCTCTCCCGCGCTCAGGACCACATTTTTCGCGGCGGTGCGACCCGGTCCCGCCGCCGGCGCACGGCATGGCGGTTGCCTGCCCCCGCGATCCCGCCGACAAAGGCCGGGCCTGAATCGCCGGAAAGGTGCCGATGCCGACCCTCGCCAGCCTCAACGCGGCCCCGCTCGACGCCTTCGTCGCCGCCCTCGGCGCGGTGTTCGAGCATGCCCCCTGGGTCGCCGAACGGGCGGCGGCCGGGCGGCCCTTCGCCAGCGTCCAGGCCTTGCACGCGGCGTTGCAGGCTGTGTTGCAAAACGCAACGGAGGCGGAGCGGCTCACCGTGCTCCACAATCACCCGGACCTGGCCGGCCGCGCCGCCCGGGCCGGCGCCATCGCGCCGGATTCCATCGCCGAGCAGGCGGCGGCCGGGCTCGACCGCCTCTCGGAGGCTGAGTACGCCCGATTCGAAGGCCTGAACGCCGCCTACCGCGACAAATTCGGGCTGCCCTTCATCCTCTGCGTGAAGCGGCACGGGCGCGCCTCGCTCCTGGCGACCTTCGCCCGCCGGCTCGCCTCCGACCCCGCCACCGAGCGGGCGACCGCCCTGGACGAGGTCTTTCGGATCGCCGCGATCCGCCTCGACGGGCTGGTGACGGGGGAGGGTCCCCTGAAGGTCGCCGGCCGGATCTCCACCCACGTGCTCGATACCGTGGCGGGCGGGCCGGGCGCCGGGATCGCCGTCGACCTGGTCGAGTGGGTCTCCGACACCGAGGTCGTCCCGGTGGCGCGGGCGATCACCAACGCGGACGGGCGCACCGACGCGCCGTTGATCGGCGGCCGGCCGGTGCCGATCGCCGCCTACGAGCTGCGCTTCCATCTCGGCGACTACTTCCGGGCCACCCATCCGGGCCTGCCCGAACCGCCCTTCCTCGACATCGTCACGATCCGGTTCGGCGTCGCCGATCCGGAGGGGCATTATCACGTGCCGCTGGTGGCGAGCCTCTGGAGCTACCAGACCTATCGGGGGAGCTGACCCCGGCGGGGGGAGGTTCTGTCGCAGGCGCATTGCGGCGCCTCCCGCGTTGGCCCTCGCATCGTCCCGACACGGCGGTCTCCGGCTTTCGGAGAAAGACGA
>JAKONB010000555.1 GCA_022702195.1 Beijerinckiaceae bacterium
CATCGTCGAGACGGCGTTCACGATCTGGGCGTCGCAGAACCTGGATTTTGCCCTTCAGCGCGCGGTCCGGCCGATCATGACGGGGGCGTTCCAGACGGCGAATGCGGGACAGGCCGATCCGGCCACGATCCTCGGCAGGTTGAAGGCGACCATGTGCGGATCGGGCTCCGGAACGGTGGTGACGCTATTCGATTGCCAGAACCTCAAGCTGGACGTGTATGTGAGCACGTCGTTCGCGGCCGGGGCCTCCCCCTCGGTGTTCAACGCGCAGTCCCAGAGCTGGAACAGCAATGCGGGCACGCAATACACCTGCCCACAGGCCGGGGCGATCGTCATCGTGTCGGCGGCGGTAAAGTTTCCGGTTTTCTTCAGTTTCCTGAAGCTCGGCAGCCAAACCTTCGCCGACGGTTCCCGCCTCATGCAGTCGATCGCCGTGTTCCGGACGGAACCGTTCCAGGTCGCCTCGACCACCGCGTGCGGAAGCTGACGCATGCCCGCCCTCGCCTTCCTGTCCCGCGTCGGACGACCGCCCGGCCCCGGCGATCCCGATGGCCTCCGGCCGGGGCACCGGCCGGCGCCGTGCGTCCGGCGCTTCCGGCACGATAGATCCGGGGTGTCCGCCACCGAGTTCGCGCTGATCCTACCGGTCATGCTCCTGCTGCTGGTCGGGATGATGGAGTTGTCGAACGGCATCAACAATTGGCGGAAGGTGACGCTGCTGGCGCGCGCCGTCTCCGATCTGACGTCTCAGGGGGACAAGCAGAATCCGGTCAGTGCCGCGACGATGACCGACATCTTCAATGCCTCGAAGCTGGTGATGCAGCCGTTCAATGGCGCCAACGCGAAGATCGTCGTCAGCGCGCTCGGCGTCGATGTGACGAAGTCTCTCTTCAAGCCGGTCGTCTGCTCCAGCGCCGCCACGTCGAACGCCAAGGCCCGCGCCGTTGGCGTGGCCTCCGACCTCTCTCTGCCCCCCGGCTTCACGGCACTGGGCATGCGCTACATCCTGACCGAGGTCTCGATGCCGTACACACCGGTGCTCGGGAGCGCGCTCGTCAACCTCATGGGGGGCACCAATGGCAGCATCACCCTGACGGTGAGCATCCCCTGGCCGACCCGCGGCGGCCAACCCTACGGTCTCAACTCCTATTCCGAAGTCGTCCTGCCGAACGGCTCACCCTGCTGATCACGAACGCCGCGACCTCCCCGATCGAGAACATCTTCATGCGTGTCCCGAAGTCGCTTCGCCGCTTTGCCAGCTCGCGCGACGGCAACATCGCCGTCATCTTCGCCCTGGCGAGCCTGCCGATCCTGGCTTTCGCGGGAGCGGCCATCGATTACGGATCGGCGACCCGTCTTCAGTCGAAGCTGCAGGCGGCCACCGACGCCACCGTCCTTACCCTGTGCCAGAGCCCCAGCACCGCGAGCACCGCGCAGTTGCAGATTCAGGCCCAGACCATGGTCGCGGGCTATGTCGGGAGCACGGGATTGACCGTCGACCCGCTGACGGTGACGAGCAACCCGCGCAAGATCGTCCTGACCACCCATCTGGCGTCGCAGGTGCTGTTCGGACAACTGACCAAGGTGATGACCCTGACACCGCTGGCGACGGCGCAATGCGCCACGCCGATGCCGCGCACCTTCGAGATCGCCCTGGTGCTCGACACCACCGGCTCCATGAACTCGTCCGGCGGCAGCACGACGAAGATGCAGGCCGCCCAGCAGGCGGCAGCGAACTTCATCGACTACGTCCACTCCAACCCGGCCTTCACCACGGATACGCGGATCTCCATCGTGCCGTTCGCCGCGGCGGTGGCGGTGGACCCGACGACCTACCGAAACGCCTGGTGGCTCGATCTGACCGCCAAGTCGTCCTATCATTGGAACAACGTGACCGGCGCGGCGGCCGCGGGCTTCGCCAATCGCCTCGCCATCTTCGATTCCCTCAAGACGACCAATTCCGGATGGGGGTGGGCGGGCTGCCTCGAAACGCTGCCGTATCCGCTCAACGTCCAGGACGGGAAACCGGGCGCCACCGTCCAGAATGGCACCATCGGCGCCGTCGGCTCCGACTCGTACTACGTACCGATGTTCGCGCCCGACGAACCGGGCAATGGAACGACGACATCGACGAACTACCAGAACAATTGGAGTTTCAATAGCTACATCAACGATTCGACGAATGCCCTGACATGCAAGGCGGATACATCCCAATCCTTCCCGTCGGCGGAAGGCCGGGCGTGCAAGTACGTCAATCCGGTCGGGGCCGCGCCGACGAACTACGGAGGTGCCGGCATTCCGAACGGACCGAACTTCGCCTGCACCAGCAAGCCCCTGCAACGGCTGACGAGCGACGTCACGGTGCTGAAGACTCTCGTCTCCAACCTGTCCCCCCTCGGGGCCACGAACATCCTCGAGGGTCTGATGTGGGGCTGGCGGACCCTGTCGCCCAACAGCGTCTTCGGGGATGGTGCGGCCTATTCCACCAGCACGGTGACCAAGATCATCATCCTGATGACGGACGGCGCGAATAGCTGGAGCGACAACCCCTACGACAACTATAACCAGACGCTCTTCTTCTCGATGGGTTACTTCAAGAACGTCGACGGCACCTCCCCGAACGGGCGTCTGCCTCCGTCGAGCCAGAACCTCGCCACGGCCAGCCAGGCGCGCAATGCCCTGGACACACTCACCCAGCTGGCCTGCACCAACGCGAAGGGGACCGGGGTCTCGATCTACACGGTCGGATTCAGCACGGCGTCCGACCCCATCGATCCTCAAGGGCTCACCCTCCTGAACGGGTGCGCCTCGTCGCAGAGCCAATCCTTCGTCGCCAGCACGTCCGACGCGCTCATCGCGGCCTTCGACAAGATCGCCAAGAGTATTGGGACGCTTCGGCTGACGCAGTGATCGACCATGGAGCGCGTCATCCTTCTGGATCGTTCGGGTCCGAAAGCTCACCATCGGGGTGGCGCGACAGTCCTGCGGCACGCTGGGCAGACCTCCTGTCCCGCTCTCCCCGGGCGCAGGGCGAGGTGCCCCTGCCGGTGGGCTGGCGCCCGGTCCTGCCCAAGGTCTGGACGAGCGATCCGCGGCGTTGCGCGCGAGCCGCGCGTGCTTCAGCCCGTGCCACGGAGCAAGGAC
>JAKONB010000065.1 GCA_022702195.1 Beijerinckiaceae bacterium
CTGGCGACGAACGGCCCGGGCGGCCCCCTTGCCGACCCGGTCGCGTGCCACGGCCTCAAGCGTCTTGACTGCGCTCATGGCGTGATCCTTTTGAAATGAAACAACCCGGCGAACGCGAAAGGCCGCCCGAAACGGACGGCCATGCCCCGATCTCCGATGCGCCCGTGCCTCCAAGGGTGTCTGGCGGGCGCGAGGACGGCGTATAGCGGCAAGTGCCTTGAGACGCAACAGATTCGGTCACGACGGATTTGCCGTCGGCTTCGCGCCGGGCCGGACGCGGCCGGCCGATGGGCGCGCGACAGGCGTCGGCGTACCGAATACGATGTGACCGGACGGTCGCCCTCCCCGTGGCGGGCGATAACCCTTTGCGGTGCCGGTCCCGCTCCGGTAAGCCCGCGTTGACGCCACATCGTGACGACAAGGTCCACCCATGTTCCCCAAACCTCTTGCTGCGCTCTCACCGAACACGTTCGAATTCGAACAGCTGCCGCTGGTGAAGCCCACGGGGTTTCGCGAGTACGATGCGCGCTGGTTGTTCCCCAAGGAGATCAACCTGATGGGCGTTCAGGCCCTCGGCCTCGGCATCGGCACGCTGGTGCACGAGATGGGCGTCCGGCCCGACATCGTCACGGGTCATGATTTCCGGGCCTATTCGTCCTCGATCAAGCTGGCGCTCATCGCCGGCATGCAGGCCGCTGGCCTGCGGGTGAAGGATGTCGGCCTCGCCCTGTCGCCGATGGCGTATTTCGGCCAGTTCGCCCTCGATTGTCCCTGCGTGGCGATGGTCACGGCCTCGCACAACGACAATGGCTGGACCGGCGTGAAGATGGGCGCGAACCGGCCGATGACCTTCGGACCCGAGGAGATGGGGCGTCTCAAGGAGATCGTGCTCGGCGGCACCTATCAGTACCGCGACGGCGGTTCCTACGAGTTCGTCGAGGAGTTCGAGCAGACCTACCTCGCCGACCTCAAGAGCCGCGCCAAGCCGATCGGCCGCAAGCTCAAGGTGGTGGCCGCCTGCGGCAACGGCACGGCCGGGGCCTTCGCGCCCAAGCTGCTGGAATCCCTCGGTGTCGAGGTGATTCCCCTGGACGTCACCCCCGACTATACGTTCCCGCGCTACAACCCGAACCCCGAGGACATGGAGATGCTCCACGCCATCGCCCATGCGGTGAAGGAGCATGGCGCCGATGTCGGCCTCGGCTTCGACGGTGACGGCGACCGCTGCGGCGTGGTCGACAACGAGGGCGAGGAGATCTTCGCCGACAAGATCGGCGTGATGCTCGCCCGCGACCTGTCCAAGCTGCATCCCGGCGCGACCTTCGTGGTCGACGTGAAATCCACCGGGCTCTACCACACCGATCCGGAGCTTCAGGCGCAGGGCGTCAAGGCGGATTACTGGAAGACCGGCCATTCCTACATCAAGCGCCGGGTCAACGAGCTCGGCGCCCTGGCCGGGTTCGAGAAGTCCGGGCACTTCTTCTTCAACGAGCCGATCGGCCGCGGCTACGACGACGGCCTGCTCACCGCCATCGCGGTGATCGAGATGCTCGACCGCAACCCCGACAAGTCGATGGCCGATCTCTATCGTGCCCTGCCCAAGACCTGGGGGTCGCCGACCATGTCGCCGCACTGCGCCGACGAGGTGAAGTACGGCATCGTCGACAAGGTCACCGCCCGGTTCCAGGCGATGCAGGCGGCGGGCGAGACGGTGGCCGGCTCCAAGATCGTCGATCTCGTCACCGTGAACGGCGTGCGCGTGACCACCGAGGACGGGACCTGGGGTCTGGTGCGTGCCTCGTCGAACAAGCCGGAGCTGGTGGTGGTGATCGAGAGCCCCGCCTCCGAGGAGCGCCTCCACGCCATGTTCAAGGCGGTGGATGCCGTCCTGCGCGAGAGCCCCGAGGTCGGCGAGTACAATCAGACGATCTGACCCGCGGAGGATCGGTTTCAGAACGAGACGGGCCGGGGGCGAGGAGCCCCCGGCCCGTCTCGTGTCGGGTAACGGACGGTGCGGCGTGGCTGGCCTTACCGGCCGGGGCCGGCGCTGTTGCCGGTCGCGAGATTGCGCCGGGCATCGGCCTGTCCGCTGACCTCGCCGAAATACTTGGTCGAGTCGCCGAGCTGCACCGAGGGCTGGCAGTTCGGGGTGCAGGAATAGGATTCGCGCTCGAGGCCGCGCTGCACGGTGATGACCGCGGCCTGGGGCGCCTGCACGCTGATCGTCGATTCCGCCAGCATCGCACCGGCCGCGTCGAGGGCGATCAGGTTGGTCGAGCCGAAGCTTTTGCCGGTGAGGATGAGGACGCCGTTCTTCTGCAGGGACACGTCGGCGATGATCGGATTGCCGACGATCACCGTCTGGGTCCGATCCGGCAAGCGGATCACCTTGGCGTTGTCCACCGTCACCGCCACCACCGGCGGGGTGATCTCCCCCGCCCGTCCGTGGGTGATCCCGGCGGCGAGCGCCAGCAGGATGGCGATCGCACCACGGAACAGGATGTGGGGGGGACTCGCTCGGTCGCGCATCGGACACACTCGCAACGGACTGGACGACGTCGTTCGTGGACGCGCTGGTGCTGGAACCGCCCGGACAGTCTCGGGTTCGGGTTCGCCGTCGATTAAGCATCTCGATGGTAAACGCTTCGCTAAGGTCCCAGGCTGTCCGGCCGGTCCCGCCCCGCATGAATCTCAAGCATCATCGGAACAATTCGTGTGTAACGATCATAATAGGGTTAGAGAACACAGTGTTCTGACAAGTTAAACTTTTTAACGTACCGTTTACCATAGGATCTTCGTGCATTTCGTATGCGGTTTTCGACGGTCGCTTTAACGTAATCGCAAGGCGCGAGGTCCATGTTGATCAGGTCGCCGGTCGGAGTTCCCTGCATCCGATCGCAGATTTCCTCAACGTCGAACCTGGGATTCCCGTCATGACGAACATCTTCAAGCGTTTCGCCGCCGACCAGTCCGGCGCCACCGCCATCGAATACGGCCTGATCGCATCGCTGATCGCCGTCGCTCTCATCACGGCCATGACCACCCTGAGCGGCAAGATCAGCGGCACCTTCACCAAGATCGGCGGCAGCCTCACCCAGTAAGACCCACCGAGATCAACGCGCCGGACTTCAAGCCGGCGGCGCTGTCCTGACGATCATGCTCTTGAAAGGACCGTTCTCAGGATCGGTCCTTTCGCGCCATAGACGCCTCGCCGCGAGAGCGATGGCCGAGCGGAACCGAGAAGGCATGGGTATGGGCGAAGTCAGTCTCCTCGTCGTCTTCCCGTTCCTGATGGCCTACGCCGCCGCCAGCGACCTCCTGACGATGCTGATCCCGAACCGGATCTCGATCCTGCTCGTCCTGGCCTTCGCGGCCTTCGCGATCACCACCGGCATGGAGGCGTCGGTGCTCGCCGGTCACGCCGGCGCGGGGGCCGCCACCCTCGTGGTGACCTTCACCCTCTTCGCCTTCGGGTTCATCGGCGGCGGCGACGCCAAGCTGGCGGCCGCGACCGCCCTGTGGGTCGGCTTCGACCGGCTCGCGGATTATCTCCTCGTCGCGTCCCTGGCCGGAGGCGCCCTGACGCTCGGCCTGCTGGCCGCCCGGGCCTATCCCCTCCCCGCGCTCCTGGCCCGCCTGCCCTTCGCCCTTCACCTGCACGACCAGAAGACCGGCGTCCCCTACGGGATCGCGCTGGCGCTCGCCGCTCTGCTGGTCGTTCCCGACAGCACCATGTGGGTTCGGGCACTCGTGGCCTGACGAGAAGGTCCGGACGGAGCGTGTTCGGAGGTTCCGCGCCGAATTCGGGGGCGGGTCAGCAAGCGACGGCATCACGAGAGGAAGTGTCGGGGTTTGCCCCTCCTGGCATCGCGGCCGGGAACAACTGGGGACCCCGGCCTGTCCGCTTCGAGACAGACGCTCGCGCGACTTGATCAGGCTTCGTTAACCCTAGCTTGAGGATTCCGGGTCCATCGTCGGGACCGACGGCACTTCGCCGTCCTCGGGGCCGGGCCGGCAATGAAACCAGCACGTCTTGCCGTTCTCGCCATCGCGCTCGTCGCCGGTGGCGGAGCCGCGTTCCTGATGAGCGGCGAGGACAAGCCGCCCGTCCCGACCGCCATCGCGGTGCCGCCGCCCCCGGTTCCGATGAGCGACGTGCTCGTGGCCGCGGCCGAGCTGCCGATGGGGCAGACCCTTCAGGTCGCCGATCTGCGCTGGCAGCCCTGGCCGGAACAGGCGGTCGCGACCGGCTACATCACCCGCGCCGCCTCGCCCAAGGGGCTGGAGGAGATGGCCGGCGCGATCACCCGCACGGGCTTCCTGGCGGGTGAGCCGATCCGTCCGCAGAAGCTCGCCCGCGCCGATGGCGGCTTCATGGCGGCGATCCTGCCCGCCGGCCTGCGCGCGGTGGCCATCACCATCGACACGCGCGGCGCGAGTTCCGCCGGCGGCTTCATCCTGCCGAACGACCATGTCGACGTGATCCGGACCTATCGCGACGAGGAGGCTTCGCGCGGCGGCGGCGATTCCCAGGTCTCCGAGACCCTGTTGCAGGACGTGCGCGTGCTGGCGGTCGGCCAGCTCGTCCAGGAGCGCAACGGCACCAACGTGGTGACGGGCGAGACGGCCACCCTGGCGCTCACCCCCGCCCAGGCCGAACTCGTCACCCTGGCCCAGAAGGTCGGCCAGCTCTCCCTGTCCCTGCGCAGCCTAGTCGATAGCGGCCGCGCCACCGATCCCGCCCTCGACGAACGACCGGAGACGGCCATGACCGTGGTCCGTTTCGGCGTCGCCCGCCAGCAGCCGCGACGTTGATCCGCGCCCCAGACCCGATGACGGAGACCACGTCGATGTTTCTGAGATCCCGGATCGCGGGGGGATTCCGCCCGGTGGCGACCGGACTGGCCGCCCTGATGCTGACGAGCCTCCCGCCGGCGGGCTTTGTCGCGGCGGGCTTGCTGCCCGCAGGCCCGGCCCTCGCCCAGCCGTCCCTGACGGCGGCCCCCGTGCTCGCCGTGGGGGCGAACGAGACCGCGACCTCCCGCCGGATCGACCTGACCATGGGCCGATCGGTGGTGATCGACCTGCCGCGCGACGCCAAGGAGGTGTTCGTCGCCAATCCGAAGGTCGCCAACGCGGTGGTGCGCTCCACCCGCAAGGTGTTCCTCATCGGCATCGAGAACGGCGCCACCTCGATCTTCATCATGGACGCGGAAGGCCGCCAGATCACCGCCCTCGACGTCACCGTGGCGCAGAACCTCAATCTGGGTGAACTCACCCAGATCCTGCGGCAGAGCATTCCGGGCGGGCGCTTCGACGTGCGTCCCGCCGGCGGTTCGATCATCCTGTCGGGCGCGGTGACCTCGGCCTCCGAGGCGGCCCAGGCCCTCGACATCGCCAACGGGTTCGTCGGGCAGACGGGCGCGTCCGGCGGCGCGGGGGCGGCCGGGCTCGGCCCGACTTCGCGGGGCGCGGTGATCAACAACCTCACCATCCGCAACAAGGATCAGGTGATGCTGCGCGTCACCGTCGTCGAGGTGGCGCGCACGGTGCTCAAGCAGTTCGGCGTGAACCTCTCGGGCAGCTGGTCCGGCCTCAATCTGGTGAACACGACCCCGCTCACGATCAATGGCGGCCAGTTCCCCACCGGCAACCTCCTGTCCGGGACGGTCACGGGCGGCGGGGGGGCGAGCCTGACCGCGACCCTGAAGGCGTTCGAGCAGGCCGGCGTCTCGCGCATCCTGGCGGAGCCGACCCTCACGGCGATCTCCGGCGAGGCGGCGAAGTTCACGGCGGGCGGCGAGATCCCGGTTCCGGCCTCGCAGAACTGCACCGGCGGCGTCTGCACCATCGGCATCGCCTTCAAGCCCTACGGCGTCAGCCTGAGCTTCACCCCGGTGGTGCTGGCCGAGAACCGCATCTCCGTCCGGGTGGCCACCGAGGTCTCGGAGATCGACCAGCAGAACTCGTTCAACTACGTGAATCCGGGCACGACCAGCACGACGGGTCTGCTGGGCACGGGCACTCAGACCACGACGGTGCCGGGCTTCAGCGTCCGCAAGTCCGAGACCACGGTGGAACTCGCCTCGGGCGCGACGATGATGACGGCCGGCCTGATCCAGCAGCGCAACCAGGCGGCGATCAACGGCCTGCCGGGGCTCGTCAACCTGCCGATCATCGGCGCCCTGTTCCGGTCGCGCGACTACCAGCGCCAGGAGACGGAACTGATGATCATGGTGACGCCCTACATCGCCAAGGCGATGGAGCCGCGCCAGGTGGCGCGCCCGGATGACGGGTTCCAGGATGCGGGCGACGCCGAGGCCATCCTGCTCGGGCGCCTGAACCGGCTCTACGGTTCGGCGGGGGCGCCGCCCCTCGACCGCTCCTATCGCGGGCGCGTCGGCTTCATCACCGATTAGCGCATCGTCCCGAAAGGTGGCCTCCGGCTTTCGGAGAAGGACGATGCCCCAGTCGCCACCCGCCATCCCGCCGAGCGTCATCCTCGCTTCGTCACACCGCCACGGCACTCCCAGGATCCCACCGCGATGCCTTCCCGGTCCCCCCGCACATCCCTCGCGCTCGCCGCCCTCACGGCCCTCGCCGCCGGCCTCGGGGCCTGCCGGGCCGACCGACCGGCCACGACCGGTGCGATCAACGGGCTCGATTACCGCGCCCGGCACCCGATCGTGCTGGCGGACGACGCGCGCAGCCTCGACATCTTCGCCACCGGCACCGGGCATCTCGACCCGCGGCAGGCCGCCGACATCGACGCCTTTCTCCTCGAATACCGCCGTTACGGGCGCGGTCCCCTGATCCTCGACCTGCCGAGTGGCGTGTCGCAGGCCCTCGGGGCGGCCCTGGAACGGAGCCTGGCGTCGATCCGCCGGGCCGGGGCCGAGGCCGGCCTCGCCCCACGGCAGATCGTGGTCACCGGCTACGCGGTGGCCAATCCGGCGCTGGCCGCGCCGCTGCGCCTCAGCTT
>JAKONB010000053.1 GCA_022702195.1 Beijerinckiaceae bacterium
GGCCAAGACTACTCGGCCAAGACTACTCGGCCGCGTCGGGCATCCGCCGGCCCTGAGCGGCGGCGGCGAGTTCGCCCTCGATCCAGTGGAAGGTCGGAACCAGGCCCTCGCGGATCGTCATCTTGGGCTCCCACTTCAGCACCTCGCGGATCAGCGAGTTGTCGCTGTTGCGGCCGCGCACGCCCTGCGGCTTGGTGACGTCGTGCCGCTTGGTCACCCGCTTGCCGGCGATCTCCGAGGCGATGTCGACGAGGTCGTTGATGCTGATCATCTCGTCGGTGCCGAGGTTCAGCGGCGCCGTGTAATCGGACTGCATCAGCCGGAACAGGCCCTCGACGCAATCGTCGATGTACATGAACGAGCGGGTCTGCAGCCCGTCGCCCCAGACTTCGATCTCCCCGCCATCCGGGCAGAGGGCGACCTTGCGGCTGATCGCGGCCGGGGCCTTCTCACGGCCGCCATCGTAGGTTCCGAGGGGACCGTAGACGTTGTGGAAGCGGACCACGCGGGTGGGAATCTTCCAATCCTCGGTCATGTATTGGCAGAGCTTCTCCATGTAGATCTTCTCCAGCCCGTACCCCTCCTCGGGCTGGGCCGGCCAGGCCACGTCCTCGCGCAGCGGGGTGACCTCCGGCGAGGTCTGGAGATGCATCGGGTACACGCAGGCCGAGGACGAGAACAGGAACCGGCCGACCTTCCTGTCGTGGGCGGCCTTGGCCATGTGGGCGCTGATCAGCGTGTTGTTCAGCGTGATCTCCGCATGCGACCCGCTGATGAACCCGATCCCGCCCATATCGGCCGCGAGGTGATAGACCTCGTCCATTCCCTCGCTCACCTGCTGGCAGGAATCGTGCTCGCGCAGGTCGCACTGGACGAACTCGTGGGCGGCCGAGGCCTCGTATTCCGGATACTTGATGTCTGCCCCGCGAACCCAGTAACCCCGATTGACGAGGTACTTGACGAGGTGATGACCGATGAAGCCTCCGGCTCCCGTGACGAGTACAGATGTCATGTCCGTCAGTCCTCTTTACATCCCATGCAAGGACTTTCTGGCACGCCGACAGGCGATCGCGTTAGTTGACTTCGGGGTTACACCGAAAGGGTGACCGTCACGACCATGAGAGCATTTTCGACATCTTCGCGACATGGAGGATCGACCGTCATCTGACAGTGTCCACCGGTCGGCAGCTCATGGGTGATCCCGCGCGCGCCCCGACGCATGCGCCGCAGATCCGGACAGGAACGCCGCACGGGCCGGAGGCACCGCGACCGACAGGGCCGATTTCGGTCGATCGCTCGGCGGCCCTGGTCGCGACAGGCCCCCCTCCCGTTGGAAGGGGGGCCTGCGCCCGCACGAATCGCGTGGATCGACCGAACACGGTGGGACGCCGCCCCCGGCTCAGCCGAAGGGGCCGATCAGGCGCTCGTACTCGGCCTCCGCCAGGCCGTAGCTGTCCCCGGCCAGCCGGATGAGCTTGCCGCGATCGAGAATCGTGATCTGGCCACGGCGGGTGGCGATCATCTGCCCTTCCTCCAGTTCGTGCAAAGCCACGGTGACGCCGGGACGATGCGCGCCCAGCAGGAGGGAGAGGATCTCGTGGGTGATCGGAATGTCGTCGCCGTCGAGCCGGTCGCTGGCCAGGAGCAGCCACAGGGCGAGGCGCGCCTCGGTCTTCTGACGCCGATTCGCCAGCGCCATGTGGCTCGTCCAGACCATCAGAACCTGGACGTAGCGCATCAGGACTTCGCGCAGGACGCTGCTCTGCGCCACGGCCTGTCGCAGGGCACCGGCGCCGATCCGCAGGGCGACGCCCGGCACCCGGACCACCGCATCGAAGGGCGTGTGCTCCACGCCGAGCACCAGGGCCGTGCTCAGCATCCCGTCCCGCCCCACAAGGGCCACCTCGAACGGACCGTGCTCGAGGGAGTTCAGGGTCAGGGAGACGAGGCCGTCCTTGAGGAAGTACGCGTACGTGATCGGCTCGTTGGCCACCACGATCCGGTCGCCGTTGGCCAGCGCGACCTCCTCGAGCTGCGGCTGCAGCAGGCTCAGGACTTCGAAGGGCAGCGCCCGCAGCAGCCGGTTCTGAACGATCGGTTTCTGGGGAGGCGGATCATGGTCCATCATGCGCACAAAGAGTCCGGTGCCCTTGGTGGAAGCTGGGTCGAGTCGGATGGGCGGGGACCGTGTCACGCGATTCTCCACGGTCGCGGCGAGGTTCAACCTGGGATGGCGGGCTTCAGGGCTGGAATCGGGCGGCCTCATGCGTCGCGTGCCCGTCTGACGAGGTGAGCGGGGACAGCCCCAACCGCGGCGGAGCGCTCCTCCGCAGTCCGGCGGTCCCGGCCGGAGGCATCGAGCAGGTCGTGATAGGCGGTCAGGGCCTTGTCCGCCGCCGCCTCCCAGGTGAACCGCTCGGCCACCCGCGCCCGCGCCGCCACGCCCATCCGGGCCAGTCGCGGCCGGTCCCGCATCAGGCGCTCCAGCGCGTCGCGCAGGGCGGTGGCGTCGCCGGGGGGCACCAGCTCGCCGCAGCTCGCATCGATCTGGTGCGGGATGCCGCCGACCCGGGAGGCGACCACCGGCAGCCCCTGGGCCATGGCCTCGAAGATCACCAGCGGCAGGGTGTCGGCCAGTGTCGGGAAGACGAAGAGGTCGGAGCGCCGCAGGAGCGCGCCCACCTCCGCATCGGTCACCCGCCCCGTCACCACGATGCGCTGCCCCGGCTTGGCGGCGCGCTGGTAGGCCGCATAATCGACATCCGGACGGTTCTCGCCGCCGACGATCAGCGTGAACGGACCGTCCAGGGCCAGGAACCCCTCCATCAGCACGGGCAGACCCTTGTTCGGGGTGTGGTTGGCCAGGAACATGGCGGTGAGCGGCCCGTCCGGCGCGGCCGGAATCCCGAACCGCTCATACGTCGCCCGGTCCGCCTCGGGGTCGACCGGCTCCGGCATCGCGACGCCGTTGGGCACCACCTCCAGCCGCTGACCTTTGAAACCCATGGCCCGCACGATCTCGAAATCCGCCGGGGACAGGGCGAAGATCGCGGCCGCCCCCCGCACCGCCGCCGCCACCGGGGCTTCGACCAGGCTGGCCCAGGCGAGCCGGCGCAGGGCTCCGAAACCGTAGATGGCGCGCCCGTTGGCCACCTCGTTGAAGCCGTGGGTCGAGATCACGTAGGGAATGCCCGCCCGACGGCAGGCCCGCGCGATGCGGGCGAATTCCAGCGCCGGCATCGGGTTGTGCAGGTGGACGAGATCGTAGGCGCCGGGTCGGATCGCGTCGGGGATGTCCGAGCGGTAGAACAGGGTGCTGTAGCGGTTCGAGAGCCGCGACCACGGCACGAGCGGCGGGAGGCCGGTGGCGACGGCGCGGCGCCGACAGCTCCGGTCGGGCGCCAGGGCGTCCCCCATCATGTTCGCCACCGTCACCTGGCAGCGATCGGCCAGGGCGGCGCTGAGCTGCTCCCCCGCCCGGGCACCACCGCTCGCCGCGAGGTGAGGCGGGACCACGATGGCGGCCAGGACGCGCAGCGCCGGTCGCCGTTCGGGGGGCGCCCCGGGATCGGGTCGCCCGTCGCCGGCGCGTGGGGTCGAAGGGGGAACCGCCATGATCACCTCCTGCCGTCCGCCCTGGTGCGACGCGGCCTACCGATGGGGACAAGGATGACGCCCAGCGCCGTCGCGACCGCGCCTCGCGCGGCGCCGCTCGGGGACTCTCCGGCGGCCCGTGGCCGGCCGGAAACGGGGCCTGCGCCCGGCCGGGGGCCGGGCGCGGATTTCATGGAAGGTCGGCCGCGGCCTGGGAGGAGGCCCGCGCGCCGGGGGAGGCGGCGGGCAGCCCCGACATGCCTCGCACCGGCTGCGCCGCCCCGTCCGGCGTGCCGCGCCGCACCTCGACGATGTCGCCGGGCATCACGGGGGTGTGCTCGTCGGCCTCGCTCACCTCGGCGCGTCCGTTGCGGGTTCGGGTGATGACGATCTTCCGGACCAGGCTTCCGGCGCTGCTTCCCCCGAGGGGCGCGCCCGACTGGAGCCGCGTCTCGCGGATCTCGCGGGCGCTGGGAAGCTGCGTCTCCGTCTCGGCGAGGCGGGTCGTGACCTCCTGCAGCTCCGCGATGATGCGGCGCTGGTAGGAATCCTTCATCTCCTGGACCCGCAGCGCGAGGTCGCCGATGGCAAGATCGAGGCGGGCGAGATCCGAATTCATGCGGGCGATGCCGCCCTTGTTGCGGGCTTCCTCGCGCTGAAGCTCGATGCCCTGGTAGCGCCGGGCCAGTCCACTCGCGATGAGCTTCTCGTAATCCGCCAGATGGGCCTGGATCAGGCGAAGCTGCGTCTCCTCCGCCTCGCGCTGGGCCACCATGCCGCCGATCTCGGCCTCCAGGCGCGGCTTCTGCGCGTCGAGCATGGCCAGGGATTGCCGGATGGCCCCGCGCTGCGACGTGAGGATCTCACGCTCCTCGGCCACCGTGCGGGCGAAGGCGGCATCGTCCCCGATATGCTGGGGCGGCGTGAAATCCGGCTGATCGGCCTTCTGGGCGGCGAGGCGCGCGCGCCGCACCAGGTACAGGCGCCGGTTGGCCTCCAGCACCCGCACCCGTTCGTCCGCCATCAGATACTCGGTGCGCTGGCCGAGCTGCGCCTGCTCCGGAAGGGGGAACCCTCCGGCCAGCGCGATCCCGCTGAGCACGGTGGCCCCGTACCGGAAGGGGTAGCTCCCGGGAGTGCGGACATCGCCCATCACGTAGAAGGGGCGCATCTCGGTGACCCGCAGGCTCACCGCCGGCATCTGGAGATAGCCGTCCGCGAGGCGGTCGGCGATGAGCTTCTGGGCTTCCGGCAGGGTGAGGTCCGCCACGGGGACGTCCCCCACCAGCGGCAGGAGGACCTTGCCCCCGCCGCCGACGACGAACTCCCCCGTGAACTCGCTCTGCCCGTAGACCGTCAGATTGAGACGATCCCCCGGGGCCAACCGGTAATTCCCGTCCTGCGCCCGCGCCGGATCGGAGAGGTTCATCCCCACAAGCCCGACCAGGAGGGCACCCACGATGATGTGAAGAGGCGTCCAGGGCACCGGCCGGGTTCCGGCGCGGCGTGAGGGGGGATGGAACGGAAAGACGGAGGAAAGGGGCATGGACCAGCCGATCGCTGTCATGGGGGCCGCCATATGGGCCGCGGCGATCCTAGGCAGAGGCCGCCCGGTTCGCGCAGCGCCCTTCGGGTGAACGGATCGTCTCCTTTGGTCTAGTCCCCACCGTCGGACGATTCGTCCGGCGGGCTCAAACGTATAGCAGTCGATGCCCAAGCTTCCGCGAAATCGCCGGACCGCATGGACTGAATCATCCAAAGTGATGGGAGGAATTTTCAGTCGATCCCCGATCTACATCCTCCGAACGCGCCAATTGTCGGCAGCTCGAAAAATGCGACATGATTTGCCGTGAGCTTGGTTTTCGAGGGAGCGGACGCTGAATCCCTCCAATCGAGATTGGCTCCACCTGCCAGACTGCACTGCATTGGCCACGTACCGATCATCTCCCATTCGAGCGAGTCGCGACGATGAAGCGAATTCTTGTGACGGGCGGAGCCGGCTTCATCGGCTCTCACCTGTGTGAAAAGCTTTTGCGCGAGGACAACGAGGTTCTGTGCGTCGACAACTTCTTCACCGGCTCGCGCGCCAATTGTGAGCGCCTGCTCGATAATCCCTCCTTCGAGCTGTTGCGTCACGACGTGACCTTCCCGCTCTACGTCGAGGTCGACGAGATCTACAATCTCGCCTGCCCGGCCTCGCCGATCCACTACCAGCGCGATCCGGTCCAGACGACGAAGACGAGCGTGATCGGCGCGATCAACATGCTGGGTCTGGCCAAACGGGTCCGGGCCCGCGTGCTCCAGGCCTCGACCAGCGAGGTCTACGGCGACCCGGACGTCCACCCGCAGCCGGAGGGCTATTGCGGCTCGGTCAACATCGCCGGCCCCCGGGCCTGCTACGACGAGGGCAAGCGCTGCGCCGAGACGCTGTTTCACGACTACCAGCGCCAGCACCGGCTGTCGGTGCGCGTCGCGCGGATCTTCAACACCTACGGGCCGAACATGCACCCGGAGGACGGGCGCGTGGTCTCGAACTTCATCATCCAGGCCCTCAAGAACGAGCCGATCACCATCTACGGCGACGGGTCGCAGACCCGGTCGTTCTGCTACGTGGAGGATCTCGTGGAGGGCCTCGTGCGCCTGATGGCCCTCGACCAGGAGGGAACGGGGGCGATCAACCTCGGCAACCCCGTGGAGACCACGGTGCTGGCGCTGGCCGAGCGCATCGTCGCCCTGTGCAACTCGCGCTCGACGATCACCTGCCATCCGCTGCCGCAGGACGATCCGCGCCGGCGCTGCCCCGACATTTCCCGCGCCCGGGACCTCCTGCGCTGGACCCCGCGGATCGACCTCGATACCGGCCTCACCCACACGATCGCGCATTTCGAGGGGGTGCTGACCCGGAACGCGACGCGGGTTCGGCCCCTGCGTCACGTCTCCCTCCCGCAGGTCTCCCTGCCGCAGGTGGCCGTCCAATGATGGCCCCCGCGAACGACAGCGCCCCCACCTGGGAGCGGCCCCGCGCCCCGGTGCTCGGCATCGGCGTCAGCGCCATCACCTTCAAGGAGGCGGTCCAGGCCATCGACGCCTTCGTGGCGTCGGGCAAGCCGCATTATGCTTGCATCAGCGGCGCCCACGGGGTCATCGAGAGCCGGTCCGACCCGGAATTGCGGGCCATTCACAACCGGGCCGATCTCGTCACGCCGGACGGGATGCCCCTCGTCTGGATGTCCCGCCTCCTCGGCCACGGACCGGTGGAGCGGGTCTACGGCCCGGACCTGATGCGGGAGATCACGCGCCTCTCACCCGCCAGGGGATACCGGCATTTCTATTACGGCGGCGCGCCGGGCGTCGCCGACGCGCTGGCGGCCAGCCTCACGGCGCAGCATCCCGGCCTCACGGTGGTGGGCACCCATTGCCCGCCCTTCCGGCCCCTGACGCCGGAGGAGGACGACGCCGTGGTTGCCCAGATCAACGCCGCCGCCCCCGACATCGTCTGGATCGGCCTCAGCACCCCCAAGCAGGAGCGCTGGATGGCCGCCCATCTCGGGCGCATCGAGGCGCCGGTGATGATCGGCGTCGGCGCGGCCTTCGACTTCCTGGCCGGCACCAAGCGCCAGGCCCCGGCCTGGATGCAGAAGCGCGGGTTGGAATGGCTGTTTCGCGCCACCACCGAGCCCAAGCGCCTGATGGGCCGCTACGCGCGCATCGTGCCGCTGTTCCTTGGGCTCGCCGCCGCTCAGCTCGCGCGCCGCTACCTGTTCGGACTCGACGAGAACGGCCTGGCCGTCCCCCCTCCCGGGGCAGCCCGGCGCGGCCCGGAGATCCGGGGGGATCGGGCGGAGATGGCCGTCCCTGAACCGTCCGCCCCCCGCTGATCCCCCGCCATCCGAGCCGCGCCGGCGGGCTGGACCGGCGATCCCGAAAGGCGTGACATGTCCCCGACCGAGATCATCGCCGCCTCCGTCGCCTCCGCACGGTCGGACCGCCGGGGCCGGACGCGGCGCACCCACCGGCGGGGGATCGTCGCGGCCTGTCTCATCGCGGGCGATCTCGCCGCCGCCCTCGCGGCCTCGTCCCTCTTCGGCCTGATGGGGCGGACGTCGCCCGAGGGCATCGCCGGGGTCGTCTTCGGAGCCCTGCCGCTGCCGGCACCGAGCGTCGTCATCGTCTTCGCGGCCCTCGGCCTCTATCTCGGCTACGGGCCGAGCCCGCCGGAGCGCCTTCGCCTGCGGAGCTGGGGGGTCGCCACCTACGCCGCCTGCTGCCTGATGATCGCGGCCGGCGGCCATCTCACGCTCGGCCTGGCAGGCGAGATCGTCGCCTTCTCGGGGGTGATGATCCTGCTCGGGTTCTACACCGAGGTCGCGATCCGCAACAGGCTGATCCGGCGCAAGATCTGGGGGGCGCCCACCGCGATCATCGGCGCGGACCCGCTGGGGCAATCCCTGGCCAACAGCCTGCTGGCCCAGCCCGAACTCGGTTTCCGGCCCATCGGTTTCATCGTCGAGCAGGACGAGGAGGCCCCTCCTCGCGCGCCCGACGACCTGCCGATCATCGGCCGTCTCGCCGGCGACCCGATCCAGCCGGTGGAGGTGGCGATGTTCTCCTCCTGCGCCGACCTCGCCCGGCACGATGGCAGCCGGATCGGCCGCATGCCGGTCTCCCGCGTGGTGCTGGCGCAGCAGATCCAGGATCTCCAGAACATGTGGGTCCAGATCCGCCCGCTCGGCACCGCGATCGGCCTTGAGATCCGGCGCGAACTGTATCGCCCGCTCAACCTGCGGCTCAAGCGGGTCATCGACGGCGTCCTGGCCCTTCTCGGCCTCGTCCTCACGGCGCCGCTGATCGGGGGGCTGGCCCTGGCGATCCGCCGCCTCGACCCCGGAAACCCGTTCTACGTGCAGGTGCGCGTCGGGCGGAACGGCCGGGCGATCAAGGTTCTGAAGCTGCGCTCGATGTACCGCGATTCCGACCGGCGCCTGCGCGAACACCTCGAATCCAGCCCCGAGGCGCGCGCGGAGTGGCAGCGCTTCTTCAAGCTCACGAACGATCCCCGGGTGCTGCCCGGAATCGGGCACTTCATCCGCAGCAAGAGCCTCGACGAGCTGCCGCAGCTCTGGAACGTGATCAACGGCGACATGAGCCTCGTCGGCCCGAGGCCGTTTCCCGCCTACCACATGGAGAGCTTCGACCCGGCCTTCCGGACCCTGCGGACCAGCGTCCCCCCCGGACTGACCGGCCTGTGGCAGATCTCCAGCCGGAGCGACGGCGACCTGCTCGTCCAGCGCAGCCAGGACACCTATTACATCCACAATTGGTCGCCCTGGCTCGATCTCTACA
>JAKONB010000058.1 GCA_022702195.1 Beijerinckiaceae bacterium
GCGCGCAGACCCGCGCCGCCGGCCCCGACGATCACCACGTCGAAGGTGTGGTCGGTGATCGTGTAGGCGGGCGCGCCGTTCGATCCGTTGCTGGCCATGGGAGACACTCCTTGGGGTTCGGATGCGGTCAAACGAGGCGCGCGAGGCTGACGCGCAGGATCGCGTACAGGCAGGCGACGGCGACCAGGACCGCGTAGAAATTGTTGGCGAGGAGGCTGACGATCTTCAGAGCCTTATCGTGGACATAGTCCTCGATGACGATCTGCATCCCGATCCGCATATGGAGCGTCACCGAGATCGTGGCGAGGATCAGGATCAGGGCCACCAGCGGATGCGACATCAGGGCGAGCGCCTCGGGGTAGGGGCGGTTGGCCATCAGGGCGACCACCACCACGAAGGCGAGCATCAGCGGCACGTTGGCGGCGGCGGTGAGCCGCTGCACCCAGAAATGTCCGGCCCCGTGCCCGGAGGCGCCGAGTCCCTTCACCCGGGCGCGCGGGGTGCGCAGGGTGGCGTGGGTGGTCTGGCGATTGTCGGCCATGTGTCTGCCTCCTCAGCGCAGCGCGAGGGCGAGCGCCCAGATCAGGACGGTGAGGATCACGGAGCCGATCAGCGTGGCGCGGGCGAGGCCCATGCGGCGCTCGCGGTCGAAGCCGTAGCCGAAATCCCAGATGAAATGGCGGATGCCGCCGAGCATGTGGTGCATCAGGATCCACGTGTAGGCGAACAGGATCAGCCGCCCGACGATCGAGCCGAAGAACCACGCCACCGCGCCGTAGGCGGCCGGGCCGGAGGCCAGGGCGACTAGCCAGATCGCCACCAGGGCGGTGCCGCCATAGAGGGCGGTGCCGGTGATGCGATGGAACACCGACATCGCCATGGTCCAGGTCCAGCGGTAGATCTGGAGATGGGGCGAGAGCGGCGGGGCGACCGTGGGGCGGACGGTTGGGGGCATCGTGGTTGCGATCCTCGATTTTTGTCAGCGGCGCGGACGTTCGGGATTAAAATTTGGATCGTCTCTAAGGAGGTAACGGTCGCACGCCAATGTGCAACCGCCCCATCCGGGGGACGGCCTGCGACACTCTCGCGGATTCGTCAGGCGTGACCTCATGGGAAGACGCCCAGGAGTCGCCACCAGAGGTAGTCCA
Organism: Beijerinckiaceae bacterium; assembly: GCA_022702195.1. Lineage (GTDB taxonomy): Bacteria > Pseudomonadota > Alphaproteobacteria > Rhizobiales > Beijerinckiaceae > Methylobacterium. Next base: position 1,149 of record JAKONB010000058.1, read on the forward strand.
GCGGGGCGATCACCCCGAGGGAGAGGAAGCCGGTCACCAGGGTCAGCCGGGTCGCCTGCGCCAGGGGCACGCGCCCGAGATCCATCGCCACGACGATCGGCGGCGCCTGGTAGGGCAGGAACAGGGTGGAGTAGCCCACCACCTGCACCATCACGACGTTCATGAGGTCGAGATGGCTCGCCCGCGCCATCTCGCCGGCGAGTGCGGTGTAGAGGGCCGGCGCGCCGTTGGCGGTGACCACCACGGTCAGGATCGTGGCGATGCCGGTGAGCACGCCGAACGTGTGGGCCGGCGCATCCGGACTCAGCGGCGCGATTCCCAGGAGGGCGTGGCCGAGACTCGCGCCGAGCCCGGTCTCGTTCACCGTGGCCACCAGCCCGAGCAGGGCGGCGACGTAGAAGCAGGTGCGCAGGTTCACCGCCCCGAACGCCTCGGCCGGCAGCACGCCCACCCGGGGCAGCAGGCAGATCACCGCCGCCGACAGGCCGATCCAGGCCGGCGCGATGTGGTGCCACCCATCCGTCACCCAGAGCAGCAGGGTGGCGACGAGAATCACCGCCAGACGCCGCGCCTCCGGGGTGAGGGGGGCGCCGGAGATCTCCGCCGGGCCGGCCCCGGGGGCGAGCCGGTCCGGGAACATCCGCACCGTGGCGCCGACGAGCAGCGCGCCCTTCACCCCGGCGAGCACCGGGGCATGCAGCAGGAGGTAGGGCAGGTAGGCGATGTGCAGCCCGTACTGGGCCTCCGCCGTGCCGGCCATCACGAGATTCGGCACGTTGGCCGGCAGCACCGCCGCCGACAGGATCGGCGTCGCCAGCCCGACGGCGAGGACGGCCCCGGACCGCCCGGGCCGGCCGGCCTCCAGCCCGAACGCGTCGCAGAGCGCCAGCACCACCGGGACCAGCAGGGCGATCCGCCCGAGATTGGACGGCATCACGAAGGAGAGGGCGAAGGCGAAGGCCACCAGCCCGGCGATGAACCGGAGATACGACCCCGACAGGGAGCCCGACAGGCTGCGGGCCAGCCGGTCGCCGAGTCCGGTCCGGGTCATGGCCAGACCCACCACCATGCCGCTCAGCACCAGCCAGAACGCCGACGCGGCGAAACCCGAGAACACCGTGGCGGGGGGCGCCAGCCGGAACAGCATCGCGGCCGCGAAGAACACCAGGGCGGTGACGATCTCGGCGACCAGCCCGGTGGCCCACAGGCCCATGCAGAGCACGAGCAGGAGCCCGGTCAGAAGGACCGTTCCGTTCCCGCCCGAAAAAGCCGCTGCAACGTGCATTGCACCCAGGACACCTTAGTTGCGGGTTTTGTTGCAGGCTCGTGTGCGTTGCAATCCCGCCGCGGCGGTCAGATGACCTGGAACTGGAACGGTTCGCAATTCGGGAGATGGCGACGGAGCCTTCGCGATTCGCGAAGGAAGGGGCGCGGACGGTGCGGTGCGGGGCCGCCGGGGACGCGCGGATCGAACCGTCCCCCCGCTGCGGGGGAGGGTCACGCGCGGGTCACGGGCCGTCACCCGCTTGCGTCGCGGCGGCCAGCCGGCCCCGATCAGAACCGGGCCGGATCGAGCTCGAACGTCGGCGGAACGGCCTCGAACCATTCCCCGTAATACGGATCTCTGGGGATCTTGGCGGCCCAGCGATCCCGGAACAGGGTCTGCTCCACGGCATCGACCACGCGCGCGCGATTGCGGCTCTCGTAATGGGTGAGGGTCGCCTGGGCGCAGTAGACGATGCGCAGGCCGCTGTCCCAGAGCTTCAAGCACAGGTCGATGTCGTTGTAATTGATCGGAAATTCCTCGTCGAAGCCACCGACCGCCTCGAAATCCACCCGGCGGACCATCAGGCACGCCCCCGTGACCGCCAGGTAGTTGCGGTTGCCGACGCTGGAGAAGAAATGCCCCGGATCGTCGCCCGGATAGCCGCGCCGGATATGGTCGGGGGTGGCATCGACGACCGAGATGCCGGCATGTTGGATCTCGCCGGTCTCGAACAGGAGCTTGGGGCCGACCGCGCCGACGCCGGGGATCTGGAGCAGCGCCAGCATCGCCTCGATCCAGTCGGGCGTCATCACCGTGATGTCGTCGTTGAGGAACAGCAGCACCTCGCCCCGCGCCGCCCGGGCCCCGAGATTCATCTTGGTGGCGACGTTGAAATGCCGTGCCCCGTAGGTGACGCTGCGGACCCCGTGCCGGGTGAGGGCGGCCCGCGTGCCCGCCCGCAGGTCGCCGTTGTCGACGACGACGATCTCGATGGATTCGTAGGTGGTCGTTCCCCGGATGCTGGCGACGCATTCGGCGAGGAGATCGACGGTGCGGCCGCCCACCACGCTGTCGCGCCCGGCGCTCGGGATGACGATGGAGACGA
>JAKONB010000075.1 GCA_022702195.1 Beijerinckiaceae bacterium
GGGTCCAAAGGGTGGCGAGCACCAGGGGGCCGAGGGTCATCGCCACGTCCCAGGGCTTGCGCAGGGCCACCGAGAGGATGACGAAGATCAGCGCCAGCGCGGTTAGCGCCGCCTGCACGAACGCCCCGAGGATCGTATAGCTCGACGAGGTCGTGGCCACCGGTGCGCCGGTTGCGTGCGGCGCCACGCTCTGCACCTCCTTGGCGAAGCGGCGCAGCACGAGGTTGTCGTTGGCGTCACCGCTGGGATGGACCTCGATGCGCGAGCGCCCGTCGGCCGTGACCCACTCCGCCTTCAGCTTCGGCGGGAGGTTGGCGAGGGTGATCTTCTGCGGATTCAGGAGGTCGCGCAGGCGCACCAGCAGCGTCTTCAGATCGGTGGTGAGAGCGACGTTGGCGGCCTCCCGCGTGGCGACCGGCGCAGCGGCGAGGCTTTCCAGCGTGGCTGCCAGATCGCCTGCGGCCTTGAGCCCCAGGGCGTCCTTCGAGCCGGGTGCCGGTGCCGGGACGACAGCGATGCCCTTCAGGGCCGCTGCCGTGTCCTTGAGCGCCTTCACGGTCTCGGCATCGGTGGGCGGCGGGGGCTTGCGGCCGGGATTGAGGATCGGCCCGAGCAGCTGCGCCGTATCGGCGATGATGGCGAGCTTGGCGTCCTGGTCCGGCGGTACGAACGTGTCGATGTCGATGACCTTGGCGACGGCGGGCAGCGCGCGCAGCTTCTCGGCCAAAGCTGGCACCGCCTCCGGGGAGGGGGCGATCACGTCGATCAGGTTCGGGCTCGTCTCCGGATCCTTGATCAGATCGAGATAGGTGGAGATCGATTCCACCTTCGGGCTGCGCAGGTGCATCGGGTTCGAGTCGAACGGCAGCTTGAACAGGAGCGGGATACCCGCCACCGTGACCAGCCCAACGCCGATCAGGACCCATTTGCGATGGGTGATGATCCAATGGTCGACACCGGCGAGCCACGCGGTCTCCACCGCCTCGCGCTCGCCCTTGGGCTTGAACACCGCGATGAGGGCGGGCAGCAGGGTGAGCGAGAACAGATAGGCCACGATCATGCCGACGCCGGCGATGAGGCCGAGTTCGGAGACGCCGCGAAAGGCGGTGGGCAGGAAGGCGAAGAAGCCGGCCAGCAGCGAGATCGCCGCCAAGGTCAGCGACCAGCCGACCCCGCGCGCGGCGGCACGGATCGCGGCGGGCAGGTCGGGCTGCTCGTAGCGGTCGGCCCGGTAGCGCACCGCGAACTGAATGCCGAAATCGATGCCGAGCCCGACGAACAGGGCGGCGAAGGCGACCGAGATCGGATTGAGCTCGCCGACCATCAGCAGGCCGAGGGCGGCGGTGACGATGAGCCCCGAGAAGGTGGTGATCAGCACCGCGCCCACCAGCGAGCCCGACCGCAGGGCCAGCCACAGGAACAGCACGATGGCGCCCACCGTCACGCTGTTGTTGAGAAGGGCGTCCTCCGACAGGGTCGCGAACTCGTCGTCCGCCACCGCCACCGGGCCGGTGAGGCGCATACGCGGCGCGTCGGCGGTGCTGAGGCCGCCCAAGGTGTTGATCTTGAGTTCGGTCGCCACGCGGCGGACCAGGGCCGACGCCTCGGCGCCCGGCTGGAGCGCGTTGTAGTCGAGCACCGGCTGAATCATCACGAATTTGCGCAGTTCGGTGCCGCTCGCCTTGCCGTTGGCGAGGAGAAGCTGCCAGGACAGCCGCGCCGGCTCGCCGCCCAGCACCTTGCGTAAGGTGGCGTCGATCCGGTTCATCGGCTGCTCGAGATCCTCGAGCTTGGCGTCGCCGCTCTTGATGCCTTTCGCCCCGAGGCCGAGCACCCGCATGACACCGCGCAGGGACGGATCGGCGGCCAGCGGACCGAGCAGGCCCTGCTGCTGGACGAGCTGCTCGGTGGTCTTGGTCAGCTCCTCCTGCGACATCAGCAGGAAGCCGTTCTTCTCGTAGAACGCACCGCCATCCGGGCGGTAGACCGATTCGATCATGTCCTTGTGGCTGGCCAGGGCGCTGGCGAGGTTGACCGCGGCCTCCTCGGCTTGCTCCGGCGTCTTGCCGTCGATCACCGCGACGAGGGTGCCGGTCCGCTGCGGGAACGCCTTCTCGAAGTTGATCTCGTCTTGACGCCAGGGCACATCCTTGTCGATCAACCGTTCCACATCGGTGTTGATGCGAAACAGGTGCGCGGCCATGCCGGCACTCGCGACGGTGATGAGGGCGACGAGAGCTATGACCAGCCAGCGGCGCTGGACGGAAAACGCGACGAGCCGTTCGATCACGAGTATCCTGCCTGCTTGAGCGATGCGGTCCGGGCGAGCCCGGCGCGACCCGGCCCCGAGAGCCGCGCGGCCTTCGGACCCGGATCGACCTGTCTTCAACAGTCGGTTATCACCTGTCGGCGCGATCCCCGAATCCGGAGAAGCCTTCGAGCGACGTTCGACCAGCGACGTTCGACGGCCCGACCCCCAATCGAGTCAACCACGGGCGCGAAGATCCGATTATTCCGATGGCTCAGTAAGGGGCCGGCAACAAGATTGCAACGCGGCGGGCCTTTCTTCGGAGACCTCCCAGGCGCACGTGCGCTCCCGCACCGCAACACACAGATGATTCGCCGCAGGTTCAGCGTGGCGCGTCGGCCGCAGCGCTGGCATTCGCCCACGGACTAGGAAAAAGCACCGGCATCCTGAATAAGCCTGCAGCACGTGACCGAACCTCGAGTGCCGGTGTGGCGCAAAGGTCTGTGGCTGGATTATCCCAGGCTTCCAGAAACGATCGCGGACCCCGGCGGTTTCGCCCCGTTTCAGACTGGTTCCAACCTAGGTCGCTGGAATTTCGCTTTTTTTCACGGTAAGCAGCCCGATACATCGGGGCCAGCAACAAGGAGCCACGTCTTGGGTATTCCCCTCCGGTACGTCGCGAAGATTGGCGGCTACATCCTCAAGCAGCATCTCACCGGTCGCAAGCGCTACCCGCTCGTGATGATGATGGAGCCGCTGTTCCGCTGCAATCTCGCCTGCGCCGGTTGTGGCAAGATCGACTACCCGGACGAGATTCTCAACAAGCGTCTTCCGGTGGCCGACGCCCTGGAATCGGTTCGCGAGTGCGGCGCACCCATGGTGGTGATCGCCGGCGGCGAGCCGCTGCTGCACAAGGATCTGCCGCAGATCGTCGAGGGCATCATCGCGCAGAAGAAGTTCGCGATCGTGTGCACGAACGCGCTCCTGCTCGAGAAGAAGATCAAGGAGTACAAGCCCAGCCCGTACTTCACCTGGTCGATCCACC
>JAKONB010000093.1 GCA_022702195.1 Beijerinckiaceae bacterium
GTCACGCCAGGGCAAGCTGCTTGATCTCGGCCGCTTCCAGGCTCAGCGTCGGGTCGGATTGGTTCTTCAGGAACCACGGAACGCGGCTGGACGGCATGGGCCGGCTGTAGAGATAGCCCTGTGCGTAGGTGCATCCCGCGTTCTTGAGAAACAGGGCCTGCTCCGCGACTTCGACGCCTTCCGCCGTGACGTCGATGCCGAGGCTCTGCCCGAGGTGGAGAACTGCGGTGACGATGGCCGCATCGTTGGCGTCCCGTTCGAGGTCGTGCACGAAGCTGCGGTCGATCTTGATCTCGTCCACCGGATATTGCTTGAGGTGGGTGAGCGACGCGTATCCCGTGCCAAAATCGTCGAGGGCCACGCGGATCCCGGCGGCGTGCAACCGTTCGAGGACTGGCTTGACGCGGTCGCCGTGCCCCCCGAGCAGCACCGTTTCGGTCACCTCGATTCCCAGGCGCTGCGTGGGCAGACCCGCCCTCTGCGCATCGGCGAGGATGCATTCGGCGAGGTCGCCCTGGGCGAACTGGGCCGATGACAGGTTGAAGAACACCCGGCCGGGATCGAGGCCGAGGGCAAGCCATGCCGTGATGTCGTCGAGAACCTGTCGTCGGAGGCAGTCGCCCACGGCGATCCCGATTTCCGAATCGTCGAAGACGGCCGCGAAGGCGGCCGGTGCGAGCAGGCCGCGGGTGGGATGCCGCCAGCGGGCCAGTGCCTCGAACCCCACGATCGTATCGGTGCCGAGGGCCATCTTGGGCTGGTAGAACGGCACGAGGCCGCCCTCCGCCAGCGCCGTGCGCATCTCGCGGGCGATGGTCACCCTCTCCTCGATATCCGCCCGCAGGGCCGGGACGAACAGCATCGCGCGATTTCGCCCCGACGCCTTGGCGGCGTAGAGCGCGAGATCCGCGTTGGTGAAGAGGTCGGTCGGGTTGTCGGCATGCTCGGGGTAGAGCGCCAGGCCGAGGCTGGCGCGGGGCGCCAGGATCCGCCCCCCCACCGCCAGCGTTGGCGCGAGGGCGGCCAGGATATTGGCGGAAAGCCGGTGGATGCAGCGCTGGCTCGGCCCGTCGTGCGCGCATTGGGCGATGATCACGAACTCGTCGCCACCCAGCCGCGCGACGAGATCTCCCGGCTCGACGGCGCTGCGCAGGCGCAGGCCGACTTCCTTGAGGAGCGTGTCGCCGGCATCGTGCCCGAGGGTATCGTTGACCTCCTTGAAGGCGTCGAGGTCGATGAGGATCAGGCCGATCTGGCCTTCGTCCTGCCGGGCCACCGTCAACTTGGCGTCGAGGCTCGCGTGGAAGAGCGCGCGGTTCGGGAGGCCGGTGAGCACGTCGTGGGTCGCTGCGACCCGGATTCGCTCCTCCACGGCCTTGCGGCTCGTGATGTCGACGAGGCTGGAAATGACGCAGAGCGCTCCGTAGGCGTTGACGGTTTCCATTGACAGAAGCACGTCGCGGCGATCGCCCCGGAGCGTCGTGATTGCGAGTTCGATGTCGCGGATCGAACTCTCCTGATCGAGGCGGTTCCGCAGGGCGAGAAGCTCTTCGGCGTCGACGAACGCCCCGGTCCGATAGCTGGTGAGGCTACCGCCGGGCGCGACATCGAAGAAGGTCGTGCCGGCATCGTTGGCGGCCACGATCTGCCCATCGGATTTCCGCGAGACCACGATCGGGATCGGCACGGCCCTGAACATCGTCTCGAACAGCCTGCGGCTCTCGGCGAGGTCGTCATTGGCGCGGCGCGCCTTCTGGGTCGCCGACCATTCGAGGCGGCGCAGGCGATTGGACCGGACCACGAAGAGCAGGACGGCGGTGTTGGCGATCGTGACGGCCAGGACGAGGCCGAGCGTCGTGGACGGGAACGGCAGTGGAAAGACGTAACCGGTCAACAGCGCGGCGGAGCACGCATTGCCCGCGATCACCGTCCAGCGAAACCGGGTCGGAACCACCAGCATGTAGACCGCCGGCAGCATCAGGGTGACGAACAACGCCAGGTCGGTTTGGGATGAGCAGAGGATCGCGACGCCGATGGCCGTCACCGCCTCCCACACCAGCATGATCCGTTGCAGCGTCGGAAAATCCCGCACCCGCATCGCGGCGAAGAGACAGAAGACCGAGGCGGAGACGACGCTCAGGCGCGCGGTGACCGCCACGGTGAAATGAATCTGGCCGTAGAAGCGCGCGTCGCTCAGCAGGAACAGGCTGTTCAGGATGATCGAGGTGAGCAGGCACAGGCGGACATGGCGCATCGTCTCGACGAGTCGATCGCCCTGAAAGGCCGCTTCGCGTTCGCGGGACGCGAACTCACCGCTGACAGCGTTGAGACGATTGATCGACATGAGCAATAGCCTCGCACGGAAAGGTGGCGCAGCCGTTAAAGTCCACCCGGCGCGTCACGCGAAGTCCGGTCCGCTGCACCGGGATCGCGCGGTCCGGCTGTGCTCGAGCGTCGGCCAATCTCACTCCTGGCGCCCCCGGGGGCCGAGCAACGCGCGCAGAGCCCCCCGGAAGGTGCGCACGTCCTGCTCGGTCATTGCCATGCGGTGGAGCATGTCGCGCATGTTGCGGGCGATGATGTCGCGCTTCTCCGGCGGATAGAATCCGGCCCCGTCCAGGGCGGCCTCGAGACTCGTGGTCAGGGACGCCATCGCCTCGCGCGTGGCCGGCGGCGACAGCATCTCGCCATGGAAGGGGAGCTGGGCGAGGCCCGCCGCCTTGCGCCACTCGTAGCCCATGAGCAGCACGCCCTGGGCGAGGTTGAGGGACGAGAACGCCGCGTCCACCGGGAAGGTGACGATGGCATCGGCCAGCGAGACCTCGTCGTTGGTCAGCCCGATCCGCTCGCGGCCGAACATCAGCCCGACCTTCTGCCCGGCCCGTCCGACCATCTCGGCGCAGGCGGCGTCGGGTGAGAAGACGCGCTTCATCTGTCCGCGTTCGCGGGCGGTCGTCGCCAGCACGTAGTTCAGGTCGGCGATCGCCGCCGACACGTCGGGATAGAGCGTGGCGGCGTCGAGAATATGCGTGGCCCCGGACGCGGCCTCGCGGACGCCCTTCTTCGGCCAGCCGTTCTTGGGCGCCACCAAGCGAAGCTCGGCCAGGCCGAAATTCGCCATGGCGCGCGCCGTCATGCCGATATTCTCGGCCAGTTGCGGCTCAACCAGGATGATGACGGGCGCGGTGCTCATGATCGCTCGGCGTGAAGGCGCGCCGGTGCGACCGAAGCCGGACCGTCGCGCGAAGGCAGGTCGGACTGAGGATCGGGAGCCGACGGCGACGGCGCGCGCCGGCTCCCGGAAGCGCTCAGATCTTCCCGTCGAGGCCCATCTGATAATATTTGTGGATGATCTTGTCCTGGTTCTCGAGGAGCCAGTCGATGGACGGCTCGTTGGTCATGGCCTTGCGGATCGCCTCGGTCATGCCCCGGCGCTGGATATCGAACAGCGCCTTGTGATCGACGGTCTCGGCTTCGATCACGCCCGGGCTGAGCCAGACCGAGCAGATGATGCCGAGGTCGTTGGCCTTCTCCTTGGGGATGTAGCCGGCCCGCACGGCATCGAGCACGCCGTTGGCG
>JAKONB010000104.1 GCA_022702195.1 Beijerinckiaceae bacterium
CGGCTCGCGCTGCGGGGCTTCGATCCGGTGAGCTACTTCCTGGGCGGGGCCGACGGCCCGGCGCCGGGCCTTCCCGCCCACGAATTCGCCTGGAACGGGCGGACCTGGCGGTTTGCCCGGGCCGCCAACCGGGCGGCCTTCGCGGCCGATCCGGAGGCCTACGCGCCGCGGCTCGGCGGTTTCGATCCCGTCGGCGTGGCGGAGGGACGGTTCGTCGCCGCCGATCCGCTGATCTTCCTGGTCGCGTCGGGGCCGGCGGGTCCCCGGCTCTACCTGTTCCGGACGCAAGGCCATCGCGCGACCTTCGCGGCGGAGGCGGGCCTGGCCGATCGGGCGGAGGCGCGCTGGCCCGCCCTGCGCGCCTCCGCCGAGGCGGACCCGGCCGATTGAGCGGTCCGGGTCAGCCCGGCCGGTGGCCGTCGGGCTTGGGCTCGGCCTTGGGCTCGGGGCGGCGCTGGGCGAGCGGACGGGCGCGCAGGGCGACGCGGTCGGCGTAGCGGCGGTCGCCCAGCGCCGCGAAGGGACCGTTGCGATAGTGATGCGCGTCATGCCCGTAGGTCATCGGCGCCCCCGAGGCCACGACCACGCAGCCCCCCGCCATCGTGAGGACGTGGTCGCCGGCCGCGGTGTCCCATTCCATCGTCGGGCCGCAGCGGACGTAGAGATCCGCTTCGCCGGAGGCGACGAGGCCGAACTTGAGGGCGGAGGCGACGCGGCGCGTCGCGCCGAGCGGAAGGGCCGCGAGGCAAGCCGTGGTCTCGGCATCGCCGTGGCGGCCGCTGATCAGGGCGACGGGTCCCTCCTGCGGCACCGGCCTGACGGTGATCGGCCGCGCGGCACCCGGGCGCCCATCCACGATCGGACACTCGAAGGCCCGGGCGCCGGCCCCCCACACCCGGCCGAGGCCCGGGGCGGCCAAAGCCGCCGCGATCGGCCGGTCGCCGGAGACGAGGGCGATGTTGACCGTGTATTCCCGGTTGCCGGCCAGGAAGTCGCGGGTCCCGTCGAGGGGGTCGACGAGGAAGAAGCGCGAAGCCGGCGGATGGTCGTAGGAGGATTCCTCGGCGATCACCGGGATGTCCGGCCAGATCCGGGCGAGGGCGGCGAGGATGAAGGTTTCCGCCGCGTGATCGGCGAGACTCGCGGGCGATCCGTCGGGCTTGACCACGTGCGGGCAATCGCCGCCGTGGTATCGCTTGAGGATCTCGCCCGCCTCGCTGGCGATTTCGGTCAAGGTCCCGGCGATCCGGTCGCGAGCCTGCGCATCGGTCAACATGATGACACCGTCATGACCCGCCGCGCGGCACTTGTCGACCCGGATCGGCGCACGAGTCGACGCTTTTCAAAGCGCCGGGCGCCGTCTATCGGTGCCTCTCGACGATCGGCCGCGCCCCCTTCTCCCATGGGCGGCCCTGACACGCCCGCGCGGAGCGCACCATGACCCTCGTCCAACTCGATGCCCTCGACCTGTCGGCGCTGCTGTGCTCGCGGGTCTGCCACGACGTGATCAGCCCGGTTGGCGCGATCGTGAACGGTCTGGAGGTCCTGGAGGACGAGAGCGATACCGCCATGCGCGAATTCGCCCTCGAACTGATCGCCAAGAGCGCGCGGCAGGCCTCGGCCCGCCTGCAATTCGCCCGCATCGCCTTCGGAGCCGCCGGCTCGGCGGGCGCCTCCATCGACCTGGCCGATGCCGAGAAGGTGTCGCGCGGCATGTTCGCGGACGACAAGACCCAGCTCGCCTGGAAGGCGCCGCAGGCGCTCTATCCCAAGAACAAGGTCAAGCTGCTGCTCAACCTCGTGGTGATCGCCCAGAGCGCGATCCCGCGCGGCGGCCTGATCGACGTGGTGGTGCGGGGCGACGGCGATGCCCCGACCCTGACCCTCACGAGCAAGGGCTCCCATGCCCGCATCCCCGCCCATGTGGAGGCGCTGATCGCCGGCACGCCGGAAGGCGGCACGGTCGATGCCCACGCCATCCTGCCGTTCTATGCCGGTCTCGTCGCCCGCGCGGCCGGAATGGACGTCCGGTTCTCCATCGACGGCGACACGGTGACGATCGAATCCACCCCCAAGCCCGCCCCGGCGCAGGCGGACGAGACCGCCCCGGCGCCCACGGACGAGACCGTGCCCTCGCGGCCCGTCGCCGACGAGGAGCCCCCCGAGACCGCGCTCGCCTGACCGACCGGCTGACACCCGCGCGTCGAACATCCGACTTGATCGGGGGATGCACAAATGTTGGCGGTGTTCGACGCTTTGACGCCCCTCCCGCAACCCTTCCCTAACCCATTGAGGGCAAGGTCCGGCCTGCACAGACTGTAGTGCGCGTATGGACCGAGTGCCTCTCATGGACGACTTGTTGCGTGAGTTCCTGACCGAGAGCGCCGAGCATCTCGATACGGTGGATGCCGAGCTGGTACGGTTCGAGCAGGACCCCAACAATCAGACGATTCTTCGGAATATTTTCCGCCTCGTCCACACCATCAAGGGAACGTGCGGCTTCCTCGGCCTGCCCCGCCTCGAGGCGCTGGCGCATGCCGCCGAGACCCTGATGGGTCAGTTCCGCGACGGCATGCCGGTGACCGGCCCCGCGGTGAGCCTGATCCTCGTGACCCTCGATCGTCTGAAGTCGATCCTGGGCGACCTTGAGCGGACCGGCACCGAGCCGCTGGGTGACGATGCCGACCTGATCGACGCCCTCGACCGCATGTCGGCCGGCCCGATGCCGGAAGCCGCGCCGGCCCCGGTCGCCGAGATCACCCTGCCCGAGCCCGTTTCCCGCGAGTTGAAACCCGGCGAAGTGAGCCTCGACGACCTTGAGCGCGCCTTCCTCGAGGCGGAAGGTCCGGACCCGTTCGACGCGCCGGCCCCGTTCGTCGCCGCCCCGGAGGCGTTTCAGCCGGAGGCGGCCGCCGAGCCCGCTTCGGCCCCAGTCCCGGGCCGCAAGGCCGCGGACGCCCCCGCCGCCGAGCCCGAGGGCGGCGTCTCGAAGGTCCAGACGATTCGCGTCAACGTCGACACCCTCGAACACCTGATGACGATGGTGTCCGAGCTGGTGCTGACCCGCAACCAATTGCTCGAGATCGCCCGCCGCCACGACGATTCGACCTACAAGGTTCCGCTGCAGCGCCTCAGCCACGTCACCGCCGAGCTGCAGGAAGGCGTCATGAAGACGCGCATGCAGCCGATCGGCAATGCCTGGCAGAAGTTGCCGCGCGTGGTGCGGGATCTCTCGTCGGAACTCGGCAAGCAGATCGAGCTGATCATGAGCGGCGCCGAGACCGAACTCGACCGCCAGGTTCTCGAGGTCATCAAGGACCCGCTCACCCACATGGTGCGCAACTCGGCCGATCACGGCATCGAGTCCGCCGCCGACCGCAAATCCGCCGGCAAGCCCGCGCGTGGCACGATCCGCCTCTCGGCCTATCACGAGGGCGGCACGATCACGATCGAGATCGCCGATGACGGCAAGGGCCTCGATCTGGCTGCCATCCGCCGCAAGGCGGTGGAGCGCGACATCGCCAGCCAGGCCGATATCGACCGGATGACCGACGCCCAGGTGGCGAAGTTCATCTTCCATCCGGGCTTCTCCACCGCCAAGGCGATCACCTCGGTCTCGGGGCGCGGCGTCGGCATGGACGTGGTCAAGACGAATATCGAGCTGATCGGCGGCGTCATCGACATCAACACCCAGCTCGGCCGCGGCACCACCTTCACCATCAAGATCCCGCTCACCCTCGCGATCATCGCGGCCCTGATCGTCAAGGCCGGGGACCAGCGCTACGCGGTGCCGCAGGTGGCGGTGCTGGAGCTCGTGCGCGTCGACACCGCCACCGCCCAGAAGGTCGAGCGGATCAACGGCTCGCCGGTCCTGCGCCTGCGCGAGCGCCTGCTGCCGATCGTGACGATGACCGGCGTGCTCGGCCAGGACGAGGCGGCCGATTCCATCGATACCGGCTTCGTGGTGGTGGCCCAGGTCGGCCGCCAGCGCTTCGGCATCCTGGTCGACGAGGTGTTCCACACCGAGGAGATCGTCGTGAAGCCGATGTCCTCGAAGCTGCGCCACATCCCGCTCTTTGCCGGAAACACCATCCTGGGCGACGGGGCCGTCGTGCTCATCGTCGATCCCAACGGCGTCGCCCAGCAGGTCAGCCACGGGTCGCAGACCGGCAGCGTGCCCATCGAGGTCGAGGTCGAGGAGGCGGAGGCCACCGATGCCAAGGCGACGCTCCTGGTCTTCAAGGGCGGCGCCGGCAGCTACAAGGCGGTGCCGCTCTCCCTCGTCACCCGCCTGGAGGAGATCGAGACCGCCAACGTGGAATGGGTCGGCGGCCGTCCGCTGATCCAGTATCGCGGCCGTCTCATGCCGCTGGTCCCGGCCGACCCGTCGATCGAGATCCGCGCCAAGGGCACGCAGGCCCTGGTGGTGTTCTCGGATGGCGAGCGGGCCATGGGCCTGGTTGTCGACGAGATCGTCGACATCGTCGAGGAGCGCCTCGACATCGAGATCTCCGCCGAGCGCTCGGACCTCATCGGCTCGGCCGTGCTGCGCGGCCGCGCCACCGAGATCCTCAACATCGCCCATTTCCTGCCGCTGGCCTACGACGACTGGGCGCGCGGCCCGAGGAAGCCGGCCAAGCGCGCCTCGACCCTGCTGCTCGTGGACGATTCGGCATTCTTCCGCGACCTGCTGAGCCCGGTGCTGAAGGCGGCCGGCTACCAGGTCGTGACCGCCGGAAGCGCCGACGAGGCGGTGGCGATCCTGCTGTCCAACGGGCGGATCGACGTGATGGTGTGCGATCTCGACATGCCCGGCCGCAACGGCTTCGATCTCGTCGGCGCCATGCGCAAGATCGAGGGCCGGGTCGCCTCCCTGCCGGTCATCGGCATCTCGAGCAGCGTCGGCGCGGAGGCGATCGAGCGGGCGCGGACCCTGTCCATCGTCGACCTCGTGGCGAAGTTCGACCGCAGCGGCCTCATCGCGGCCCTGGCGGAACTCGACGTCGCCAGCCTCGCCGACGCCGCCTGATATCGGCCTCAGACCCAGGGATCCGGAGTTCACGCCCATGATACAGGCCGCCAACAGCAACGCCGCCGAGACCGACAGCACCCAGGACTTCGTCACCGTGTTCGTCGGCGAGACCATGTTCGGCCTCGCCATCGACCGGGTCCACGACGTCTTCATTCCCGCCGGGGTGACGCCGGTGCCGATGGCCCCCCCCGAGATCGTCGGGCTGCTCAACCTGCGGGGCCGCGTGGTCACCGCCCTGTGCCTGCGCCGCCGCCTCAGCATGGCGGAGCGGACGGGGGAGGGCAGCCGGATGGCCATCGGCCTGGAACAGGGCGGCGAGACCTTCGCGCTCATCGTCGACGGCGTCGGCGAGGTGCTGAAGCTCGGGGCCGATACCCACGAGCCGGTGCCGATCAACCTGGATGCGCGCTGGCGCGACCTCGCGCTGGGCGTGCATCGCCTGGAGGGCCGCCTCCTCGTCGTCCTCGACGTGGATGCGCTGCTCGCCTTCGGCGCCACGCACCGCACGGCCGGAGCGGCCTGAGCGCCGAGAGGAGGATGAAACGATGAGGACCTGCCTGATCGTCGACGATTCCGCCGTCATCCGAAAGGTGGCGCGCCGCATCTTCGAGACCATGAACTTCCAGGTCGGTGAGGCCGAGGATGGCGAGAAGGCCCTCGCGGCCTGCGCGGAGACCATGCCCGACGCGATCCTGCTGGACTGGAACATGCCGACCATGGACGGCTACGACTTCCTCCGGGCGCTCCGGAAGGTGCCGGGCGGCGAGAAGCCGAAGGTGCTGTTCTGCACCACCGAGAACGATGTCGGCGCCATCGCGCGGGCGCTGCATGCCGGCGCCGACGAGTACATCATGAAGCCCTTCGACCGTGACATCGTCACGGCGAAGCTCGCCCAGGTCGGCTTCCACGGCGAAGCCGACGCCGCCTGACGCGGAGTTGCGGGACCGCGACAGGTCCGGTCCCGCACGCCTCGCTCACTCATCCTCCGCGTCGCCCGAAGCGTGAACCCGTTCATGATGGCTGCCCCAGTTCCGAACTACGCGACGGGCCATGCGGGGCAATCCCCGGCGGGGCACCGCGTCCGTGTCCTCATCGCGGACGATTCCGCGGTGGTGCGCGGACTGGTCGCCCGCTGGATCGCCGAAGCGGGCCATGAGGTCGTGGCCACCGCCTCCAACGGCCGGATCGCCCTGGAATCGATGTCGCGGCACGATCCCGACGTGATCCTGCTCGACATCGACATGCCGGAACTCGACGGCACCCAGGCCCTGCCGCTGCTGCTCGCCAAGAGCCCCGGCGTCCAGGTCATCATGATGTCGACGCTGACCACGCGGAACGCCGACATCTCGCTCCGCTGCCTCGCCCTCGGGGCCGTCGACTACATCCCGAAACCCGAGAGCAACCGGGGCGTGACCACCTCGGACGCGTTCCGCACGGACCTGATCGAGCGCGTCCGCCTGTTCGGCTCCGCCCGGGCCCGCAAGCGCGGCCCCGCCATATCGGTCGCGCCGGTGAGCCACGGCACGCCCGCCCCGGCCCCCGTCTCGGCCCTGCGGCCGACGGCGCCGCTGGTTCTGCGCCCGAAGGCGCGCACCGGCATCGCGCCCCGGGTCCTGCTGATCGGCGCCTCGACGGGCGGTCCCCGCGCCGTCGGCGAGGTCCTCGAAAAGATCGGCAGCGCCACGCTGCGTCAGTTTCCCGTGCTCATCGTGCAGCACATGCCGCCCGTCTTCACCGCCGTGTTCGCCGAGCATCTCGGCGCCCGCACCGGCCTGCCGGCGGCCGAGGGCAAGGCTGACGAGCGCCTTCAGCCCGGGCGCATCTACGTGGCGCCCGGCGGGCGGCACATGGGCCTCGGCGGTGCGCGCCAGGACGTGACGATTCGGCTGCACGACGGACCGGTGGTCAATTTCTGCCGGCCCGCCGTGGACGTGCTGTTCCAGGACGCGGCCGCGATCTTCGGGGCTTCCGCCCTCGCGGTGGTGCTCACCGGGATGGGATCGGACGGCACCGGGGGCGCGCGGGCGCTCGTGGAGGCCGGGGCGGCGGTGCTCGCGCAGGACGAAGCCACCAGCACGGTCTGGGGCATGCCCGGCAGCATCGCCAAGGCGGGCCTCGCCCAGGCGATCCTACCGCTGGCCGAGATCGGTCCCGCGCTACGCAATCTACTGACGGGACAGGGCGCATGACCGAACTCGAGTTCGACTTTCTGCGCAGCTATCTCAAGACCCGCTCGGGCCTCGCGCTCAGCGCGGAGAAGCGCTACCTCATCGAGAGCCGGCTCGGCCCCGTCTGCCGGCGCTTCAACCTCGCGGGCCTCGGCGCCCTGGTGACCGCCCTCAAGGGCAGCCGCGACCTCGCCCTGGAACGGGCGGTGGTCGAGGCGATGACCACCAACGAGACGTTCTTCTTCCGCGACCGCACGCCCTTCGACCTGTTCCGCGACGTGCTGCTGCCGGAGGCCATGGCCCGCCGGGCGACGCAGCGCCGCCTGCGTATCTGGTGCGCGGCCGCCTCCACCGGTCAGGAGCCCTATTCCCTGGCAATGATGCTGCAGGACGCCGCCGCGCGGCTCGCGGGGTGGCATGTCGACCTCGTGGCCACGGACCTTTCGACCGAGGTCCTCGAGAAGGCCAAGGCCGGGCTCTACAGCCACTTCGAGGTGCAGCGCGGCCTGCCGGTGCAGTCGCTGATCAAGCACTTCGAGCAGACGGGCGAGCAGTGGCGGATTTCCGCCAGCCTGCGGCAGATGGTGGATTACCGCCCCCTCAACCTGCTGCATCCCTTCGATGCCCTGGGCACCTTCGACATCATCTACTGCCGGAACGTGCTGATCTATTTCGACGCGCCGACGAAGGGCGACGTGCTGGCCCGCCTCAGCGCCAGCCTGGCGCCGGACGGAGCCCTGCTGCTGGGCGCAGCCGAGACCGTGATCGGCCTGACCGAGAAGCTGGTCCCGAACGCCCAGCACCGGGGCCTCTACGTGCAGGCGCCCGCCGCCGCCCGCGCCCCTGCGGTGCGCGTGCTGCCGGGCCTGCCCGCGACCGACACGGGCCTGCGCAGGGTAGTCGGTCTCTGAAGGGATCGCGATTCGCGAAGGATGCGCGGCACGGGGCGTTTCCCGGGTCGCGCATCTCGGCGCGCCCCGACCCGTGCGATGTCGCGGGACCGGCGGCGCCGATGCGAACCAGGGCGCCAAACGAAAAAGGCCCCGCTGCTGCGGGGCCGTTACGTCGTCTGCTTCGGGGAAGTCAGACGGCGATGCGTTCTTCGCCCTCGTTGGGCTCGCGCAGCACGTAGCCGCGGCCCCAGACGGTCTCGATGTAGTTCTTGCCGGAGGAGGCGTTGGCGAGCTTCTTGCGCAGCTTGCAGATGAACACGTCGATGATCTTGAGCTCGGGCTCGTCCATGCCGCCGTAGAGATGGTTGAGGAACATCTCCTTCGTCAGCGTCGTGCCCTTCCGGAGCGAGAGAAGCTCCAGCATCTGGTACTCCTTGCCCGTGAGGTGCACGCGGGAGCCGGAAACTTCCACGGTCTTCTGATCGAGGTTCACGATGAGGTCGCCGGTGGTGATCACCGATTGGGCGTGGCCCTTCGAGCGGCGCACGATCGCATGGATGCGGGCGACGAGCTCGTCCTTGTGGAAGGGCTTGGTGAGGTAGTCGTCGGCGCCGAAGCCGAGGCCCTTCACCTTGTCCTCGATGCCCGCCATGCCGGAGAGAATCAAGATCGGCGTTTTGACCTTGGCGACGCGGAGGTTCCGGAGCACCTCGTAGCCCGACATGTCGGGCAGGTTCAGGTCCAGCAGGATGATGTCGTAGTCGTACAGCTTGCCGAGGTCGATCCCTTCCTCGCCCAGGTCGGTGGTGTAGGTGTTGAAGCTCTCGGACTTGAGCATCAGCTCGATGCTCTGCGCGGTTGCGCTGTCGTCCTCGATCAGAAGTACCCGCATCGTCGGTCCCCAGCCCAGCCGGCCGTGTGCAG
>JAKONB010000150.1 GCA_022702195.1 Beijerinckiaceae bacterium
CCACGTCCGCCATGGCGTCGCGCTTGATCTCGACGACGATGCGCATGCCGTCGCGGTCGGATTCGTCGCGCAGGTCGGAGATGCCCTCGACGCGCTTCTCCTTCACCAGCTCGGCGATCTTCTCCATCAGGGTCGCCTTGTTCACCTGATACGGGATCTCGGTGAAGATCAGCGCCTCGCGCTCCTTGCGCAGCTCCTCCACGTGGGATTTCGCCCGCATGATGTTCGAGCCGCGTCCGGTGGCGTAGGCCTGCCGGGTGCCGGCGCGGCCGAGGATCGAGGCCCCGGTGGGGAAATCCGGACCCGGGACGATCTCGTTGAGGCCCTCGATGGAGATGGCCGGATCGTCGATCAGGGCGATGCAGGCATCGATCAGCTCGCCGAGATTGTGCGGCGGGATGTTGGTGGCCATGCCCACCGCGATGCCGCCGGCGCCGTTGGCGAGCAGGTTGGGGAAGCGCGCCGGCAGGACGGTCGGCTCCTCGCGCGACTCGTCGTAGTTCGGCTGGAAGTCGACGGTGTTCTTGTCGATATCGGCCAACAGGGCGTTGGCGGGTTTGGCCAGACGCGATTCGGTGTAGCGCATCGCCGCCGGGGGATCGCCGTCCACCGAGCCGAAATTGCCCTGACCGTCGATGAGCATCAGCCGCATCGAGAAGTCCTGCGCCATGCGGACCAAGGCGTCGTAGATCGATTGGTCGCCGTGCGGGTGATACAGACCAATCACGTCGCCGACGATGCGGGCCGACTTGACGTATTTGCGCTCCGGCAGGTGCCCGGATTCGTAGGCCGAGTAGAGGATGCGGCGATGCACCGGCTTCAGGCCGTCGCGCGCATCGGGGAGCGCCCGGCTCACGATCACGCTCATGGCGTAATCGAGATAGGAGCGGCGCATCTCGTCGGTGATGGAGACGGGCTTGATGTCGGAGGCGGGCGGCGTCGCGCCGTCGCCGGAAGTGTTGTTGTCTGCCAAGGTTTTCGATCTCTGCCTGTCGGGAGCCCGGAGCGCCGGGACCGGACGTGACGCCCGCTCGCGGAAAAAGAGGGTGCGGGACGGTTCCGGCCTGGTTCGGAACGGGTGAACCGGGCCGTATCGTCCCTATGGTTTTTCTATAGCCGATCTCTCCGGCCCAGGCCACCGACGCAGGCGAGCGGAAGACACCCCGAAAGATGTTGATGAACAAGGGCTTGCCGCCGGTTTTTCGCCGTGGGTTTCGGGCGCGCGCCCCGGGATGACGCCGCTTCGTCCCGCACTATCTCAAGATGGACCGTCGGCTGGGGCTGGCGACGATTCTGCAAGGGGACCGACATGGTGAGATTTCGGGCGACGGGTCGTCAGGTCGCGGCCGCCATCGTGCTGTGCACGGCCATGGCCCCGGCCGTGCGGGCGGCGGAGGGCACCACCGCCGAGCGGACCGTGGCGGTGATGAACACGCTCTGGGGCGCCCATCCGGGCCTGCGGGCCAACCACGCCAAGGGCGTGGTGGTGGAGGGCAATTTCGTCGCGACGCCCGAGGCGGCTTCCCTGAGCAAGGCGAGCCTGTTCGACGGCAAGCCGGTTCCGGTCACCGTGCGGTTCTCGGATTCCACCGGGTTGCCCGCCCTGCCCGACGGGTCCGGCCCGGCCAATCCACACGGCATGTCGCTCAAGTTCAAGCTCGCCGATGGCGGCGAGATGGACCTCGTGACCAACGCGCTGAAGTTCTTCCCCGTCGCCACCGGCGAAGAGTTCCTGGAACTGCTGACGGCGCTTTCCCAGACCGGGCCGGATGCGGCGAAGCCCACCGCCGTGGACCGGTTCATGGAAGCCCATCCACAGGCCCCCAAGGCCTTCGCCTCCACCGAGACCCCGGCGAGCTTCGCCCGCGAGGCCTATCACGGCGTCAACGCGTTCATCTTCGTGGATGCGCAGGGCAAGCGGCAGCCCTTCCGCTTCAACATCCTGCCGAGTGCGGGCGTTCAGCATCTCAGCGCCGAGGATTCGGCCAAGCGCGCGCCGAACTACCTGATGGAGGAGATCGTCACGGCGGTGGGAGCCAAGCCGGTGACCTTCGCCCTCCAGGCTCAGCTCGCCGCGCCGGGGGACCAGACCAAGGATTCGAGCCAGCCCTGGCCGGACGACCGAAAGATCGTGACGCTCGGCACCATCACGTTGACCAAGGCGGTGCCAGACAGCGACGCGGTGCAGAAGACGCTGCTGTTCCTCCCCAGTAACGTCCCGGACGGGATCGAGATGTCGGACGATCCGCTGATCGATGCGCGCAACCAGGCCTACGCGGTCTCGTTCGGCAAGCGCTCGCAATAGCCACGAAAAAGGGCGCGACACCTAGGGTGCGGCGCCTCGGCAACCGGTTCGTTCCGGGGCGTTGGATCGACCCAAGGATATGCGACCGCCGTCGTTCCGTGGGTCTGGGTCGCCATCGCGACGCCGGGGCGAGGTGGCCGATGCTCGGCGGCTCTCGCGGGCGGATCAGCCCACGCGACGACGCCGCAGGTGTGCTCTCCTCGCCGCAGACCCGCCGCGTTTCCGGGGCGATACTGGGCGCAAAGAGGAGGAATCCATGCGCCGACACATCATCGCGATCTTGATCCTCGCCTGCGCTGCATCCGCCTGCGCATCGACACATGGGCGTGGCTCGAATGCGGCTTCCGACACTGCGTCGTCCCTCGATCCCAGCCGATCGAGGTCATGCTACGGTGGACCCGTCTACGTTCCCTGCTAGCGCATCGTCCCGAAAGCGGGGTGCCGGCTTTCGAAAAACGATGATGTTGAAACAAGACCGTAGCGCGGTGTCCTGGAACTGGTTTCCAGGACGCCGCGCTACGGTCCAGTTCGGTTTCCGCTCGATCCGAGGAGCGGTCACGACCGGAACACGTCTTCTCTTGGGTTCGGATGACCGCGACGGCCGCCCCGTCATCCCGGTTCCGCCTCGCGGTCCTGGAGTGAGGGGGGGCACGGGTTTTTCGGCGCCGTCCGCTACCCGGTGCAACAGCCCTGCCCCTCAGGGGGGAGACCGCACCGGCACCGGACCGGACAGATCCGCCGGACGCGGTGTCCGTCGCCAATCCGGCCGGTTCCTAGAACGGGATGTCGTCGTCGAGGTCAAAATTCGGCTTCGATCCGCCGCCACCGCTCGACGGGGCCGGCCGACGGTCGCCGCCACCCGAGGGGCGCCCACCACCGGACGAGCGGCCGCCGCCGTAATCGCCGCCGCGCTCGCCACCGCCGCCGCCGAAATCACCGCCGCCGCGGCTGATCTGGCCGCCGCTCTCCTCGTCCATGCCCATCTCGCCGCCGCCGCTGCGGCCGTCGAGCAGGGTGAGCTCACCCCGGAAGCGCTGGAGCACCACCTCGGTGGTGTATTTCTCGACGCCGGACTGGTCGGACCATTTGCGGGTCTGAAGCTGGCCCTCGATGTAGACCTTCGAGCCCTTGCGCAGATACTGCTCAGCCACGCGGGCGAGGTTCTCGTTGTAGATCACCACCGAGTGCCACTCGGTCTTTTCCTTGCGCTCGCCCGACATCTTGTCCTTCCAGGACTCGGACGTGGCGATGCGCAGGTTGACGACGGGATCGCCGGAGCCCAGGCGCCGCGTTTCGGGATCGCGCCCGAGATTGCCCACCAGGATCACCTTGTTCACGCTGCCGGCCATGCCGCTCTCCTCTCGATCGATCTCACGGGCGTCGCCGACGATCTGCCCCTGAAGAACGGATCGCCTCTCTGCCGCCTGTCATGGGCCGTCGCGGACCGGCCGGCAATCGCGTGCCAGCCTGTTGTCCACGGAACTCCGAGTCCGGTGGGCGGCCATCATGTTCTATCTTTGTTCGATCTCTCGGGCAAGATATCGGCGGGGAAGCCGACACCTCGTCCGGGGGGCGATCGCTCAGGCGAGCTTGACGATCAGCTTGCCGAAATTGCGGCCCTTGAGCAAACCCGCGAAGGCGTCGGGTGCGTTCTCCAGCCCGTCGATGATATCCTCGCGGTGGCGGATGCGCCCCTCGCGCAGCCAGCCCCCGACCTCCTCGAGGAAGGCCGCCTCCTGCGCGGCGAAATCCCAGACGATGAAGCCCTGGAGATGCAGGCGCTTCGACAGCACCGCGCGCATCAGCACGGGGATGCGGTCGGGGCCGGGGGGCAGTTCTGTGGCGCTGTAGCCCGAGACCAGGCCGCAGACGGGGAGCCGGGCGAAATCGTTGAGCAGCGGTAGCACCGCGTCGAAGACCGCGCCGCCGACATTCTCGAAATAGACGTCGATGCCCTGGGGACAGGCGGCGGCCAGATCGTCCGCGAAGCTGTCACTCCGGTGGTCGATGGCCGCGTCGAAACCGAGTTCTCCGGTGAGATAGGCGCATTTCTCCGGCCCGCCGGCGATGCCCACCGCCCGCGCGCCCTTCAGCTTGGCGATCTGGCCGACGAGCGAGCCCACCGGCCCGGCGGCGGCGGCCACCACCACGGTCTCGCCGGGCTTCGGCCGGCCGATATTGAGGAGGCCCGTATAGGCGGTCATGCCCGGCATGCCGAGCACGCCGAGCGCCGTGGTGACGGGGGCCGCCGCCGGATCGAGCCGGCGCAGACCCTTGCCGTCGGAGAGGGCGAAATCCTGCCAGCCGCCGAAGCCCACCACCGTTTCTCCCACCGGGTGATCGGGATGGTGCGAAGCCACCACCTCGGCCACCGTTGCGCCCACCATGGTGTCGCCGATGGCGACGGGGGCGGCGTAGGATTTCGCCGCGCTCATGCGCCTCCGCATGTAGGGATCGAGGGAGAGGTAGCGGTTGCGCAGCAGCACCTCGCCCTCCTGCGGCGTCGGCACCCGCCCCTCCTCCAGCCGGAAGTGACTCGCATTCGGCTCGCCATGCGGGCGGGCGGCGAGGACGATCCGTCGATTGACTTGGCTCATGGGCGCGGCGTCTCCGGGCATGGGGTTTCGGGGGTTCGGCCCTCAGATGGGACGGACCCGCCCTATCCGCAAACCGGACGGGTGCCGGTGGGCGCTCTCGGCGTTGTCTCTTCGCTGAATGCGACGGGAGGAGACGCGGATGCCCAACCGGATGGTCGTAGGCTTGGCCCTGCTCGCCGGAATGCTGATCTGTGCCGGTCAGGCGCGGGCGGCGGAGGATCCGCTCGGCGCCTATCGGTGGAAGGCCCGTCTCCTGGTGATCTCGGCGCCCGATGGCGGCGACCGGCGCGTGGCGGTCCAGCGCGCGGCCGCCGCCGCCGCGACGGCCGGCATGGCGGAGCGGGATCTGGTGATCGTCGAGGCGCTGGGGTCCGACGCGCCCGCGCGCCGCCTGCGGGATCGGCTCGGTTTGCCGGATGACGCGTTCCGCGTCGTGCTCATCGGCAAGGATGGAGGCGCCAAGCTCACGCGCGACGCACCGATCCCGACGCGAACCCTGTTCGCGACCATCGACGCGATGCCGATGCGGCGGGACGAGAGCCGTCGCTGAGGCTCGGGCGACGAAAAAGGGGCCGCGTGGGCGGCCCCTCCCTGGTCGGACAGGCTTCGGTCGGAGCCTCAGTAGCAGCGCTCGACCAGGACCCGGCGGTAGCCGTAGGGCGTCCAGCGAACGCGCGGGACGGTGTAGCAGCCGCCGCCATAGCCGTAATCGCCGCCGTAACCGTAGCCCACCGGGGCGTAGCCGCCGCCATAGCCGTAACCGTAGCCCGGATAGCCGTAGCCGCCGTAGAGTCCGCCGGCCGCCAGGCCCAGACCGACGCCGAGACCCAGGCCCCCGAGTCCGTAGCCGAACCCGCGACCATAGCCGCGCCCGTAATATCCGCCGCGATAGCCGCCATATCCGCCGCGATAGCCGCCGAAGCCGCCGCGATGGAAGCCCCCGCGGTATCCGCCGAACCCGGCATTGCGGAAGCCGCCGCCGCCGAAGCCGCCCCGGAAGCCACCGCCACCGAATCCACCGCGAAAGCCGCCGCCGCCGAAGCCGCCATGGCCGAACCCGCCGCCATGGAAGCCGCCACCGCCGAATCCGCCGCGGGCTTCGGCCTCGGCCGGGAGCATCGCCAGCGCACCGACCATCGCGGCGGAAGCCAGAACAACGCGTTTCATCTCATCGATCTCCGAGAGCGTGAATCGTCCCCATGCCGGAAAACGCCGAGGGGTACAGAACGGTTCAAGGTGCATCGTGTCCTCCCCCTTTCGTGATCCGCCGCTGGCGGTTCCGCCATGTTCCCGGTCGTCCGGAGCCTTCGGGGCGACTGGCTTCCCTTGAAAGCGGGGGTGTTTCGGGTGAGGAGATGCGGCGCGGGCGGCGATCCTCACCGGCCGGGCGCGCGTTCGACCCCCCCTGCCGCCGGATTCAGGTCAGCCCGATGATGCCTTCTTGCCGGACCGATGGTGTGACGCGGCGCGCATTCGGCCGGGCCGCAGCCCTCCTCCTCGCGGCGGCGATCGGGCTCGCCGCGCCGCCGGCCGGGGCCGCGCCGGCTGCCGGACCCTGCACGGCGGTCCAGGCCGAGGGCGAGACCTTCACGGTCTGCACCATCGACCTGCGCCGCGACGCGGTGCGGGTGTTCTGGCTGGGGGCCGACGGCCTGCCCTACTCCTCCCTAGGCACGCTCGCCGAGAAGCAGGGTCCGCGCCTCAGCTTCGCGATGAATGCCGGCATGTACGACAAGGGCCAGGCGCCGGTGGGACTCTACGTGGAGAACGGGCGTGAGATGAAGGGCGTCTCCACCGCCAACGGCCCCGGCAATTTCCACCTCAAGCCCAACGGCATCTTCTACGTGAAGGGCGACCGCGCCGGGGTGATGGAGACCGGCCGCTACCTCAAAGCCCATCCCAAGCCGGATTTCGCCACGCAATCCGGCCCGATGCTGGTGGTGGACGGCAAGATCCACCCCAAGATCTCGACGGATGGCCCGAGCCAGAAGATCCGTAACGGCGTCGGCGTGCGCGAGGACGGGCGCGTGGCCGTCTTCGCGATCTCCGAGCGCCCGGTGACGTTCGGCGCCTTCGCGCGGCTGTTCAAGGACGAACTCGGCTGCCGCAACGCCCTGTTCCTCGACGGCAGCGTCTCCAGCCTCTACGCGCCCAACCTCAACCGCTCCGACCTCAGCCGCCCGCTGGGTCCGATGGTCGGGGCGGTGGCGCGCTGAAACATCGTCCCGAAAGGTGGTCTCCGGCTTTCGGAGAAAGACGATGAAAAACGTGAGACTCGAGAGCATCGTCCCGGATCCGATTTCCGGGACGATGCTCTGAGCCGTCACCACACCCGCTTGGCGCGCTTGCCGAAGGCCACCGAGAGGCGCGTGTGCACGCCCTCGGGGATCTCGGTGCGGGATTCGATACGCACCCGCGGCATCTCGGCGCCGATCGGGCTCTGCGGATCGAAGGTGAAGAGCAGGTAGCGCGCGCCCATCTCCAAGTTGGCCACCCCGTCCGCCTGGGTCAGGTCCTCGCCGAAGATCTCGATGATCGGACCGTCCGGGTCGCCCTTCTCGATCTGGATGATGAAGTAGCCGGCCGGCTCCTCCTCGTCGTCCGCCCCGGAGATGAGACAGATGCCGTTCTCCAGATCGAGGCGGACGCGTTCCACGTCGAAGGTCGTCACGTCGTCCATGGGTCAGCGCTGTCCGTGTTGGGTGTCCTTGAACAGGTCCTTGAACGCCCGGGGCTGGGAACGCCAGTATTGTTTGGGCGCCCGGACCTGCGCGCCGAGCTCGGCCGCCGCGTGCCAGGGCCAGCGCGGATCGTAGAGCAGCGCCCGGGCCAGCGAGACCGCGTCGGCCTTGCCCTCGGCCAGGATCGATTCCGCGTGGGACGCTTCGGTGATCAGCCCCACCGCGATGGTGGTCAGCCCGGTCTCGGCCTTGATCCGCTCGGCGAACGGCACCTGGTAGCCCGCCGAGAGCGGGATCTGCTGCTTGGTCGACAATCCGCCCGTGGAGACGTGGATCGCCGCCGCACCGCGCCGCTTCAGGGCGTGGGCGAGCTCCACGGTTTCGTCGAGGGTCCAGCCGTCCTCCACCCAATCGGTGGCCGAGACCCGCATCCAGACCGGCTTGCCGGCGGGCACGATCTCCCGCACCGCCTCGAAGCATTCGAGCGGGAAACGCATCCGGTTGGCGAGGCTGCCGCCATACTGGTCGGTGCGCTGGTTGGAGAGCGGCGACAGGAACTGGTGCAGCAGGTAGCCATGCGCCCCGTGCAGCTCGAACCCGTCGACCCCGATCCGCAGGGCCCGGCGCGCCGTGTCGACGAAGCCCTCGCGGATGCGCCTGAGCCCCTCGGCATCGAGGGCGTGCGGCGCCACCTCGCCCTCCCCGTGGGCGATCGCCGAGGGGCCTTCCGTACGCCAGCCATCGGCGGCGTCCGGATCGATCTGGGCGCCGCCGTCCCAGGGGGCGCGGCTCGAGGCCTTGCGGCCCGCATGGTTGATCTGGATCGCGATCGGCACCGGCGCGTAGCCGCGCACCGCGTCGAGCACCCGGCCGAGTGCCCGCTCGGTCTCATCGGAATACAGGCCGAGATCCTGGGGCGAGATCCGCGCCTCGGGCGACACCGCCGTGGCCTCCAGGGTCAGGAGCCCGGCCCCCGACATTGCCATCTGGCCGAGATGCATCAGGTGCCAGTCGCCCGCCTGCCCGGCATGGGCCGAATACTGGCACATGGGCGCCACGATGATGCGGTTGTCGAGTTCGAGGTTGTCGAGGCGCAGCGGCTCGAACAGGCGTGCGGACATGCGGGGCTCCGGGTTGCGGTCGCGCCCATAGGTGGCGTGGGGGTGGTGGCTTGGCTAGAGCATCGGCCCGAACGGTGGTCTCCGGCTCTCGGGAAATGACGATGCATGAGGGGCGAAGGCCGGAAGCGTCGCGTGACCTGCGGGGTGGGTCCTGGATCGATAGGATCGGCGGACCGCAACGGATGGTCGCTCGGCGCGTCCGAACGCGCCGAGCGACGCCGGACGATCAGGCGAGCGTGCGGACCTTCGCCTCGCGGTCCCAGTAGCGCTTCTTGGCCGCCTCCACGAAGCCGGAAAGATCGGTCACGCCCTCATCCGGCTCGACCCCCGCCTTGTCCAGCAAGGGTTTGGCGGCGGCGTTGGACCCGATCGCCTTCAGGTGTCCGAAGGCGTCCATCACCCATTGAACGGCCGCGGCCTCCTTCAGGAGCTTGGTGGTCGCCGTCTCGGAGAGAAGGAGCGCGCAGGCATCCACCGTCACCGACGGCTGTCCGAACAGTTGCTTGTCCGCCTTCACGGTCGATCCGTCCGACAGCGGGACGGCCCCGACCTTGGGGGCGATGGTCATCGCGTGACCGCCCGCCGCCGAAATCGCGGCCTTCAGCGTCTTGAGCGCTTCGGCGTCGGTGCCGTCGGCGATCAGGACGCCGACCGTGCGGCCCTCCAGGGTGTGCTTCTCGAGCGGCCCCCGGATGATGCGCAGAGCCGGCGACGGTTTCATGTCGAGAACAGGGGCCGCCGTGGGCGAGGCGTCGGGCAGGTCCATGGCCAGCCCGTCCGCGACGCGCTGGGCGAGATCCTCGTCCACGTTCCGCAGGTTCGCCAGCATCGTCGTGCGCACGTGCTCCAGCGAGACCTTGCTGAGCTCGAACACGAACGCGGATGCGATATGGGCCTGCTCGGCCGTGTCGACCGACCGGAAGAACAGGCGCGCCTGGCTGTAATGGTCGGCGAAGCTGTCCGGCCGGACCCGGAGCTTCTGGCCCTGCTCTTCCGACGGGAACGTCCTGTAGCCGCCCGAGGCGTCCTCGCGCGCGCCGCCGGGTTCGCCCACCTTGGCGAGACTGTTCGGCTCGTAATTGGCGCGCCCTTTCGGCACCGCCATCTGCATGTGCCCGTCCCGCTGCTGGTTCATGAAGGGGCAGCCGGCGGCCTCCGCGCGTCCCTTCGCGGCGTTGATCGGGAGCTGGTGGAAATTGACCGAACCGAGACGCGAGAGCTGGGTGTCGGTGTAGCTGAACAGCCGGCCCTGAAGCAGCGGGTCATTCGAGAAGCCGATGCCCGGAACGACGTGGCTCGGCACGAACGCCGCCTGCTCGGTCTCCGCGAAATAATTGTCCGGATAGCGATCGAGGACCATCTTGCCGACGATCCGGACGGGCAGCGTCTCCTCGGGGATGATCTTGGTGGCGTCGAGCACGTCGTAGGGCTGGCTGTTCGCGAAGTCCTCGTCGAAGAGCTGCACGCCGAGCTCCCACTCGGGATAGTCGCCGCGCTCGATCCGCTCGAACAGGTCGCGCCGCTGGAAATCCGGGTCGGCGCCCGCGATCTTGACCGTTTCGTCCCAGATGGTCGAGGCGAGACCCGCCTTCGGCTTCCAGTGGAACTTCACGAAGGTGCTCTTGCCCTCCTTATTGATGAAACGGAACGTGTGGACGCCGAACCCTTCCATGTTCGCGAAGGTCCGCGGCAGCGTCCGGTCCGACATCGCCCACAGGATCATGTGGGTGGATTCGGGCATCAGGCTGATGAAGTCCCAGAAGGTGTCGTGCGCGGTCGCGGCCTGCGGATACCCGCGATCGGCCTCCATCTTCGCGGCATGGATCAGGTCGGGGAACTTGATCGCATCCTGGATGAAGAAGACCGGGATGTTGTTGCCGACGAGGTCCCAATTTCCCTGTCGCGTGTAGAACTTGACCGCGAAGCCGCGCACGTCGCGCGGCGTGTCGATGGATCCGGCGCCACCCGCCACCGTCGAGAAGCGCACGAACACGTCGGTCCGCTGGCCCTTCTTCTGGAACAGGTCCGCGACGGTGATGTCGGCGAGGCTCTCCGTGCACTCGAAATAGCCGTGCGCGGCCGAGCCACGGGCGTGGACGATGCGTTCCGGGATGCGCTCGTGGTCGAAGTGGTTGATCTTCTCCCGGTAGACCTCGTCCTCGAGGAGGACGGGTCCGCGGGGACCGGCCTTCAGCTGGTTCTGATTGTCGCTGATCGGCGTGCCGTGGTTCGTGGTCAGAACCGGGTGATCGTCGTCGGCGATCTGATGCGTTTCGCCACCGCGGACGGCGTTCGGCGGAGTGAGATCGGTCATGGGAATCCTCGTTGTCCGAGGCACACAACGGATTGCCTGAGGGCAAGTTGCAGGGCCATCCACACACGATTCGACCAAAGCCCGCGTCGGCGTGATCCGCCGCCGGCACGGGTCCCGCCACGCCGCCCGGTCGTCGCCCCGCGATCCGTCCGCGCGCCGGTCGCTGCTCAGGCCCCGATCCCCCGCCCCTTCAAGCTCTCCCCGATCTCCTCCAACACCCCCGCATCGTCGATGGTCGCCGGCATCGTCCAGGCCTCGCCGTCGGCGATGCGCTTCATGGTGGCGCGCAGGATCTTGCCCGAGCGGGTTTTGGGGAGCCGCTGCACGGTCAGCGCCAGCTTGAAGGCGGCCACCGGGCCGATCCGCTCGCGCACCAGGGCGACGAGCTCGCGCTCGATCAGGTCCGTCTCGCGCGCGACGCCGGATTTGAGCACCACGAAGCCGCAGGGCTGTTCGCCCTTCAGGGCGTCGCGGATGCCGATGACCGCGCATTCGGCGACATCGGGATGGCTCGCCAGCACCGCCTCCATGCCGCCGGTGGAGAGGCGGTGGCCGGCCACGTTGATGATGTCGTCGGTGCGGCCGAGCACCGTGACGTAGCCGTCCTCATCGACCACGCCCGCATCGGACGTGTCGTACCAGCCCGGATAGGTGGCCAGGTAGCTGGCGCGGAAGCGCTCCTCCGAGCCCCACAGGGTCGGCAGGCAGCCGGGCGGCAGCGGCAGGCGCAGCGCGATGGTGCCCATCGTGCCGGGGGGCACCGGCTTTCCGGCCTCGTCCAGAACCGCCAGATCGTAGCCCGGCATCGGCACGCAGGCGCTGCCGGGCTTGACCGGCAGCAACCCGATCCCGAGGGGATTGCCGGCGATGGCCCAGCCGGTCTCGGTCTGCCACCAATGGTCGATCACCGGTCGGCCCAGGGCGCGCTCGGCCCAGGCCACCGAATCCGGGTCGGCCCGCTCGCCGGCCAGGAACAGGCTGCGAAAGCGCGAGAGATCGTAGTCCTTGATCCGTTCGGCGCGCGGATCCTCCTTCTTGATGGCGCGGAGCGCCGTCGGCGCGGTGAACAGGCAGGACGCGCCGTGTTCGGCGACGACGCGCCAGAGCGCCCCGGCATCCGGGGTTCCCACCGGCTTGCCCTCGTACAGGATCGTGGTGCAGCCGTGCAGGAGCGGCGCGTAGACGATGTAGGAATGGCCCACCACCCAGCCGATGTCGGAGGCGCAGAAATAGGTCTCGCCCGGCGCCACGCCGTAGAGGTTGGGCATCGACCAGCTCAAGCTCACGCAATAGCCGCCGGTATCCCGCACCACGCCCTTGGGTTTTCCCGTCGTGCCGGAGGTGTAGAGGATGTAGAGCGGGTCGGTGGCCGCCACGGGCGTGCAGGGGGCGGTGCGTCCCGCGCGGCTGGCCGCCGCCACCGCCTCGGCCCAGTCCCGGTCGCGCCCCTCCACCAGGGTGGCGGCGCATTCGGGCCGCTGCAGGATCAGGCAGGCGTCGGGCTTGTGGGCGGAGGCGGCGATCGCCGCGTCGAGGAGCGGCTTGTAGGGCACGATGCGGCTCGGCTCGATCCCGCAGGAGGCGGCCAGCACCACCTTCGGGGCGGCATCCGCGATGCGGATCGCGAGTTCGTTGGCGGCGAATCCGCCGAACACCACCGAATGCACCGCGCCGAGCCTGGCGCAGGCCAGCATTCCGAACAGGGCCTCGGGCACCATCGGCATGTAGATCACCACCCGGTCGCCCTGCTCCACCCCGAGATCGGCGAGCACGCCGGCCAGGGTCGCGACCGCGTCGCGCAAGGTCCGGTAGGTGACGGCCCGCCGGGTGCCGGTGACGGGGGAATCGTAGAGGATCGCCACCTGCTCGCCGCGCCCGCTCGAGACGTGGCGGTCCACGGCGTTGTGGCAGGCGTTCAGTTGCGCGTCGGGGAACCAGCGTCCGTAGGCGCCCGCCTCGGCGTCGAAGGCCCGGGTGGGTGCCGTCTCCCAGTCGAGGGCCTCGGCGGCTTCGAGCCAGAACGCCTCCGGGTCGTCCAGGGAGGCGCGGTGGATCTGCTCGTAAGGCGCGCGGGGATGCGTGGCGTGGGGCATGACGGTCTCTCCCTCTCCCGGCGGCCGGTCGTTCACGCCGGTCTCGCGCGAGACAGCCTAACGGGGGATGGGCGACCGATGCCAGATGGCACAAACAGAAACCGCCGCGCTGGGAACCAGCAGCGGCGGCGAACGCGAGAGACGTGATGGGAGGCGTGAGGGCGCCTAGTGGACCGAGTCCGAATCGTTTCGGAGGCGGTTCATCTCATCCTTGAGATGGAGTTTGCGTCTCTTGAGCTCTGCGATGCGCAGATCGTTCGCCGATGGGCGTTGGGTGGCGGCGTGGATCTCACGCTCGAGGGCTTCGTGCTTGCGGGCGAGTTGGCTCAAGTGCGTCTGCAGCGACATGAGTCGTGTCTCCTGTCTCGTTTCGACGGAGAGAGACTTGCACATGTTGCGCCGGCTGTCGAAGCCTATCGACGGCCATGCTTGACGGATGTTTGTGCAGACCCGCGACGGGGTTCTTGTCGTCGGGCGGCGCGTGAAGCATGGTCGCGCCACGGCGTTCCGGGGCTTCAGGTTCGATGGCGGTCCAGTACGATAACGATGCCTCGGAGATCTCTTCCGAGGAGTTGGAGCGGCTCAAGCAGGAGCATCGCGACCTCGACGGCGCCATCGACGCGCTCGAACTGAGCGTGGCCGGCGATCAGCTCCAGATCCAGCGGTTGAAGAAGCGCAAGCTCGTGCTGCGTGACCGGATCTCGTATATCGAGGACCAGATCACGCCCGACATCATCGCCTGAGCGGCGTCACCGGACGAATGCCGGTGCCTTGCGAGGGCATCGGCGCTTCTGTATTCGGCGTGAAAACGGGGTTCGGCATCCCGCTCTCCTTGTTTCTGTGACCGCGAAGGGATGTGACGACGATGGCGGGAGCCCCCCCGGTCGCGATCATCATGGGAAGCCAGTCCGACTGGGCGACCATGCGCCATGCCGCCGAAACGCTGGACGCGCTGGGCGTGGCCCATGTGGACCGGATCGTCTCGGCGCACCGCACGCCGGATCGGCTGGTGGCCTTCGCCAAGGGCGCCAAGGCGGAGGGTATCCAGGTGGTGATCGCCGGAGCCGGCGGCGCGGCGCATCTGCCGGGCATGACCGCCGCGATGACGCCGCTTCCGGTCCTCGGCGTGCCGGTGGAATCCAAGGCCCTGTCCGGCCAGGACAGCCTCCTGTCCATCGTGCAGATGCCGGCCGGCATTCCAGTGGGCACCCTGGCCATCGGCCGGGCTGGGGCGGTCAACGCCGCCCTGCTGGCCGCCGCGATCCTCGCCCTCACCGACGCGGCCCTGGCCGTCCGTCTCGAATCCTGGCGCGCCGCACAGACCGCGAGCGTGGCCGACCATCCGCAAAGCGACGCTCCTTGACCTCCATTCCCGACATCCGGCCCGGCTCCACCCTCGGTATCGTGGGGGGCGGCCAGCTCGGCCGCATGATCGCGCTCGCCGCCGCCAATCACGGCCTCAAGGTCCACATCTTCGCCCCCGACGACGACAGCCCGGCCTTCGACGTCGCGGCTGAACGCACCGTTGCAGCCTATGACGACGTTGCAGCGCTCGCGCGCTTCGCCGCGAGCGTCGATGTGGTGACCTACGAGTTCGAGAATATCCCGGCCGCCGCCGCCGAGGCCCTGGCTGCCAAGGCGCCGCTGCACCCCAACGCCGCCGCCCTGGCGACGACGCAGGACCGGCTCGCCGAGAAGACCTTCATCAACGCCCTCGGGATCGAGACCGCGCCGTTCCGCGCCGTGGACGATGCCGCCGGCCTCGCGCGGGCGCTCGCCGAGATCGGCCGGCCGGCCGTACTCAAGACCCGCCGCTTCGGCTATGACGGCAAGGGCCAGCGGATGATCCGGGCCGACGAAGCCGTTGATGTGGAAGCCATTTTCGCCGAGTTTTCCGGGGCGCCCTGCATCCTCGAAGGCTTCGTGCCGTTCGCGGGCGAGATCTCGGTGGTGGCCGCGCGCGGCACGGACGGGGCCTTCGCCGCCTACGATCCCTGCGCCAACGAGCATCGCAACCACATCCTCGCGGTGACCCGCGTGCCCGCCCCCGGCATCGCGCCGCAGACCGAGGCCGCCGCCATCGGCATCGCCCGGCGGATCGCCGAGGCGCTGGACTATGTCGGGGTGCTGGCCGTCGAGATGTTCCTGGTGGCCCAGGCCGATGGCCCGTCCCGGGTGGTGGTCAACGAGATCGCCCCCCGGGTCCACAATTCGGGCCATTGGACCATCGAGGGCGCGACCACCTCGCAATTCGCCCAGCATGTCCGCGCCGTCTGCGGCTGGCCGCTTGGCGATCCGGCCCGCGTCGCGGGACGCGCGGTGGAGATGCACAACCTCATCGGCGACGAGGTCGACGATTGGGCGGCGATCCTGGCCCGGCCTGGGGCGCAGCTGCATCTCTACGGCAAGGGCGAGGCCCGTCCCGGCCGGAAGATGGGCCACGTCACTTGGCTGCTGCCCCCGGCCTGACCCCGCGAAACCGCGTCCTGCGCGTCACACCGGCCGGCCCACTGCGCCGCCGGCCGCCCCATCGCGGCCGGATCGGCGCCCCAGCCATACCTTCGCCACATCCGAACGCTTGAGCGGGTTCGAAGACCGTTCTTAAGCACACGTTCACCGTCGCGCGGGAATGTGCCGGGACCCGGTGCCAGACCGACGTCGGCGCGGGGTCTTTGCGATAAGTGCGGTTGTCGATGGCGGGGGCGCATATGCGGCGCGGTCCGGGGGAGTGCGGATCCATGACGGTTGTGAAGCTGCGGGCATCGAAGGCGGGGTTGATCGGAGCCGCCGCGCTCGTGGCCGGCGCGCTCGGCGGTTGCGAAACCTATGGCGGCGGAGCCACGGCCACGCGCCAGTTCGCGGTGCTCGAGACGGACAAGACCGGCGCCACCAACGTCAACATCGCGTCGCTGACCGATGTGATCCAGCGCAACCCGAACGACGCGGCGGCCTACAACACCCGCGGCGCCGCCTATGCGCGGTCGGGCCAGTTCAACGATGCCATCGCGGATTTCACCAAGGCGGTGCAGATCGATCCCAACTCGGCCTCAGCCTACAACAACCGCGCGCTCGCCCAGCGCCAGGTTGGCCGTGACGACGCGGCCCTGCAGGACTTCTCCAAGGCGATCGCCGCCGATCCCAATTACGGCCCGGCCTATATCGGCCGCGCCAACGTGCTGCGTGCCCGGGGCGACCTCGATGGTGCCACCAACGACCTCAACCAGGCGATTCGCCTCGCTCCGGAATCGGCCGAAGCGTATCACG
The DNA here is from genome assembly GCA_022702195.1 of Beijerinckiaceae bacterium. GTDB lineage: Bacteria > Pseudomonadota > Alphaproteobacteria > Rhizobiales > Beijerinckiaceae > Methylobacterium. The sequence continues at coordinate 16,376 of JAKONB010000150.1, forward strand.
CCCGTGGCCTCGTCCGTCAGAAGCAGGGCCAGAACATCCAGGCCATCGGCGATTTCGACGCCGCCATCGACCGCAACCCCTTCGTGGCCGCGCCCTACGCTGCCCGTGGTCAGAGCCTGATTGCCACGAACCAGTACGACAAGGCGATCGAGGACTACAACGCGGCCCTCAACGTCAACAATCAGGACGCCACCTCCTGGGCCTATCGCGGGCTGGCTTACGAGAAGTCGAACCGCAAGAAGGAGGCGGTGGAGAGCTATCAGCGCGCCGCGCAGATCGACCCCGGCAATCCGCTGGCCAAGCAGGGCCTCGGCCGGGTCCAGGGCGGCGTCGGCTCGCTGTTCAACTGACGTTTGGCCCCCCCGGCGGCTCGCAAGATCCGCCGGGCTCGAGCGAAGCCCAAATCCGCTATCCCGAAGGGATCAACCGGATTTGGTATGAGGCAAGCCTCTGGCGAGAGGCGCTCGCTCAGGCCTCGAAGCGCTGCATCCGGCGGTGCTCGCCGTGGATGCGCCGCACCGTACCGGTGGCCGAACGGTACACCACCGTCTCGGTCTCGATGAGACCCGGCTTGAAGCGGACCCCCTTGAGCAGGGCGCCGTCGGTGACGCCGGTGGCGGCCACAATCACGTCCCCACGCGCCATGTCGTGCAGCTCGTATTTCCGGTTCGGATCGGCGATGCCCATCCGGGCCGCGCGCTCACGCTTGTCGTGGCTGTCGAGGATGAGACGGCCCTGCATGTGGCCGCCGATGCAGCGTAGCACGCCGGCGGCGATCACCCCCTCGGGAGCGGCGCCCGTGCCGAGATAGATGTCCGCCCCGGTCGCCTCGGGGCTCGTCGTGTGGATGATCGCCGCGATGTCACCGTCCGATATCAGTCGGATGCCGGCGCCGGTCTCGCGCACGGCGGCGACCAGCGCCATGTGGCGCGGCCGGTCCAGAATGATCGCGGTGATCTGGGCCGGATCGACGCCCTTGTGCCGCGCCAGGGCGGCGATGTTCTCGGCCGGGCTCGCATCGAGGTCGACGAGACCCTCTGGGTAGCCGGGGCCGATGGCGATTTTCTGCATGTAGACGTCGGGGGCGGCCAGGAGCGAGCCATGCTCGGCCAGGGCCGTCACCGCGATGGCGCCCGGCATGTCCTTCGCGCACAGGGTCGTGCCTTCGAGGGGATCGACGGCGATATCCACCCGGGGGCCGACGCCAGTTCCGAGGCGCTCGCCGACATAGAGCGAGGCGGCCTCGTTCCGCTCACCTTCACCGATCACCACGGTGCCGTCGATGGGCAATTCGGCAAGTTCGGCCCGCATCGCTTCCACCGCGGCCTGGTCGGCTTCCCGCTCCTTGCCCTGACC
>JAKONB010000155.1 GCA_022702195.1 Beijerinckiaceae bacterium
TTCCCCACCGGCGGCCCCCTGCCCCGCCACCCGAGCCAGCTCTACGAGGCCGCCACCGAGGGCGCGCTCCTGTTCGTGGTGATGGCCCTCGCGGTGAACCGCTTCGGCTTCCGCCGGCCCGGCCTGCTCGGCGGCCTCTTCGTGCTCGGCTACGCCGTGGCCCGGACGTTCTGCGAGTTCTTCCGCGAGCCGGACCGGCAGCTCGGCTTCCTGTTCGGCACCGAGGGCGGTCCTTTCGGCGGAATCACCATGGGGATGCTGCTCTGCCTGCCCATGGCGCTGATCGGGATCGGCTACATCGTCGCCGCGTTGCGCGGTGTCACCCGCCCCCGCATCGCCCGCGAGGACCCGGCCGGCGCGGACGCCGCGTGACCATGCCTCTCTTCGCCGAGATTCGCGACGAGATCCTTGCCCAGGGGCCGATGCCGCTCGCGCGCTACATGGGCCTGTGCCTCGGGCACCCGGTCCACGGCTATTACCGCACGCGCGATCCTCTGGGGGCGGCCGGCGATTTCGTCACCGCCCCCGAGATCAGCCAGATGTTCGGCGAACTCGTCGGGATCTGGATCGCCGCGACCTGGGCCGCGATGGGCGCGCCCGCCGATCTGGCGCTGGTGGAACTCGGGCCGGGGCGCGGCACCCTGATGGGGGATGCGCTGCGGGCGCTGGGGCGGGCCGCGCCGGGCTTCACGCCCGCCCTGCATCTGGTGGAGACCAGCCCGCCCTTGCGCGCCGCCCAGGCCGCCCGGTTGGGCGCGTTCGCGCCGACCTGGCACGACTCGGTGGCGACGCTGCCGGAGGCCCCGAGCCTCGTCATCGCCAACGAGTTCTTCGACGCCCTGCCGGTGCGCCAGTTCCAGCGCACCGGGCGCGGGTGGTGCGAGCGGCTGGTGGGATTGTCGCCAGACGGGACGCGCCTCGCCTTCGGTCTCGCGGCCGAGCCCGATCCGCAGATCACGGCACCCGCCCCCGTCGGGGTGCTGATGAGCGTGCCGGGCGCCGCCCTCGACACGATCCGCACCCTCGCGCGCCGCTGCGTCGCCCGGGGCGGTGCCGTGCTCGCCATCGATTACGGCCATGTGCGGCCCGGTTTCGGCGATACGCTCCAGGCCCTGGCCGGTCATCTCTTCGTCGATCCGTTGGCGGCACCCGGCGAGGCCGATCTCACCACCCATGTGGATTTCGCCGCCCTCGCCCGCGCCGCTGCGGCGGAAGGCGCCCTGGTCCATGGCCCGGTGGATCAGCGCGAGTTCCTGTTCGCGCTGGGCCTGCGCGAACGCGCCGAGCGCCTGAGCGCGCGGGCCAACCCGGCCCAGGCCGAGGCGATCGCCGCCGCCGTCGCCCGCCTGACCGACCCGGCGCGGCGCGGCATGGGCAGCCTGTTCAAGGTGATGGCGACCGGCGACCGGGCGCTGACGCGCCTTGCCGGGCTGCCGCCGCCCGGATCCGGTGACGGCAGCGCCGGACCCTCGCCGAGCCCAGCACGACCAAGTCCATGAAAAACTTGACTCCGCCCCGTCGGTAAATTAACCGACCCGGACCATTCAAGACGATCTTTCGTCGACTCGAAGCCGACCGGCCCCATGAGGCCGGAGGTCAACGCCCGACAGCGCGATGCGCCCTCGGGCGAGTTTCGCGTTGGGGATAGGGCGTCGCCCACGGTGACACGAAGGTCGCATGCCGCACGCCACGCCCGCCACGTCGAAGACGCCGCTCCGCATCGAGGATGCGGTGAACGACGTCTGCCCGTGGTCGGGCAAGCCGATCGCGGCGGATTCGCTCACCCTCTACAACGGCGCCGTGGTCGGTTTCTGCAATCCCGAATGCCGGGACAAGTTCGCCCGCGCCGTGCGCGGCTTCGAGGATGCGCTCCAGGCGCGCCGGGCCGAGAGCGCGGGCATCAACCAGTGATGCGGTTGCCCGTGACGATCCTGGCCCAGGGAGCCTGACGCATGTTCGAAGGCCTGTCCGATCGCCTGTCCGGCATCCTCTCCGGGCTGACCCGCCGCGGTGCCCTCACGGAGGCCGACGTCACGGCGGCACTGCGAGAGGTTCGCCGCGCCCTGCTGGAGGCGGACGTCGCCCTCGAGGTCGTGCGCGGCTTCACCGAGAAGGTGCGCGAGAAGGCGGTGGGCGCTGTCGTCCTGAAGTCGGTCACCCCCGGCCAGATGGTCGTGAAGATCGTCAACGACGAGCTCACGGCGATGCTCGGCTCGGAAGCCGGCATCATCGACCTCAACGCGCCGGCCCCCGTCGCCATCCTGATGGTCGGCCTCCAGGGCTCGGGCAAGACCACCACCACCGCCAAGATCGCCCGCCGCCTCGCGGGCCGCGACAAGCGCAGGGTGCTGCTGGCCTCCCTCGACACCCGCCGCCCGGCGGCGATGGAGCAGCTCGCCATCCTGGCCAAGCAGGTCGAGGTCGAGAGCCTTCCGATCGTCGCCGGCCAGTCGGCGGTTCAGATCGCCCGGCGCGCCATGGATGCCGCGCGGCTCGGCGGCTTCGACGTGGTGATGCTCGACACTGCCGGCCGCATCACCCTCGACGACGCGCTGATGCAGGAGGCGGCGGAGGTGAAGGCCGCCACCAACCCGCACGAGGTGTTGCTGGTGGCCGATGCGCTCACCGGCCAGGATGCGGTGACCACCGCCCGCGCCTTCGACGAGCGGCTCGGCGTCACCGGCATCGTGCTGACCCGGATGGACGGCGATTCGCGCGGTGGCGCGGCACTCTCCATGCGCGCCGTCACCGGCAAGCCGATCAAGCTCGTCGGCACCGGCGAGAAGGTCGACGCGCTGGAGGAATTCCATCCCTCGCGCGTGGCCAACCGCATCCTCGGCATGGGCGACATCGTCTCGCTCGTCGAGAAGGCCGCCGAGACCATCGACCACGAGCAGGCCCTCCGCACCGCGGAGAAGATGCGCAAGGGCAAGTTCGACCTCGACGACCTGTCGATGCAACTCGCCCAGATGGAGAAGATGGGCGGCATCGGCGGCCTGATGGGCATGCTTCCGGGCATGGGCCAGATCAAGAAGCAGGTCGAGAACGCCAATCTCGACGAGAAGATGTTCGCCCGCCAGCGGGCGATCATCTCGTCGATGACCC
>JAKONB010000198.1 GCA_022702195.1 Beijerinckiaceae bacterium
ACGTCGACAACATTTTCGACGAGACTTACTACGAGCGCTCCTACAACACCTTCTGGGTCGGCGTCGGGGAACCGCGTCGGATCACCGTCAGCATGACGGCACGGTTCTGATGGGCATGCATCCGGGAAAGCCCGAGGCGTCGGCCTGCACACCGGCCGTGCCAGGCCGCATCGGCTCCATCGATGCCCTGCGCGGGCTGGTGATGGTGCTCATGCTCCTCGACCATCTGCGCGAAACCTGGTTCCTGCACGTGCCCGTGGCCGACCCGGTCGACGCCCGGACCGCCCTGCCGGCCGTGGCCCTGGCCCGCCTCGTCGTCAGCCTATGCGCGCCGATCTTCGTGGCGTTGACGGGCGTGGCCGCTTTCCTGTTCAGCACCAGGCACACGCTGGCGGAGACGCGGGCCTACCTGCTGAAACGCGCGCTCGTGCTGATGGCGCTGGAGGTTCTCTACCTCTCTGAACTGTACTGGGGCGTGGCCAGTCCGACGCTCTGGCTGCAGGTGATCTGGTGCATCGGCCTCTGCATGATCGTCCTGGCGGCGCTGATCGGCCTGCCACGCCCGGTCCTATTCACGGTCGGGGTGTTGATCGTCTGCGGCCACAACCTCCTCGACCCGATCCACCTCCAGCCCGACCAACCGTTCTTCCTGGTCTGGGCGATGCTGCACCAGCGCGACGTCATCGCGCTGCCGTTCGGGCTGGTCGCCAAGACGACCTATCCGGTGCTCCCGTGGATCGGCGTCATCGTGCTCGGCTACGCGGCCGGCCCGTGGTTCCTACCCGAAATCGCCACGCGCACTCGCGAGCGCCGGTTTCTGGCCCTTAGCTGCTCAATGCTCGTCGCCTTCATGGCCCTGCGTCTGGCGAACGGCTACGGCGACAAGCCCTGGTTCGTGGTCGAGGGCGATGCGCTGCGAACCACGATGAGCTTCCTCGCGCTGACGAAGTATCCCCCATCGCTGCTGTTCCTGCTGCTGACGCTCGGGATCGGGGCGCTGCTCCTCGTTGCGTTGGAGCGCATGCGCGACGCTTCGGTCGTCGCCGCTTTGGCCGTGTTCGGCGGTGCGCCGATGTTCTTCTACCTGCTTCACCTCACGATCCTGCGGTTACTCTACCACGGCGCCGCCGCCATCTGGGGCACGACGCAGGGGAGCGTGTTCGGCGTCGCGAACTACGGCTGGGTGATGGTCTGGTATGTCGGGCTGATCGCGCCCCTCTACTGGCCGACGGCCTGGTTCTCGCGCTTCAAGGCGTCCCGACGCGATATCGCCTGGCTCAAGTATCTCTAGCTGTCTGGTCCCGGCATCTGGTGGAGCGGGTTTGACGGAAAACGGCTTGGCTCGGTGGACCATGCTTTGCAGATGGCCTCGTTGTAGCCGAGCCCAATCTCTTGTTTGAGCTCCTGGTGGTCCCGCTCGATGCGCCAGCGCAGCTTCCTCCGGCCGACCCACAGGCGAGCCCAAAGCCGTCAGCGCCGTCCGGAAGGCCGTGTCGATCCCGTATCCGGCATCGGCCAGAACGAGGCCGGGCGCCGCCTGATCGGCCAAGGCCGCCCGGATCCGATCCAGCGCGATCTCCGGCTCGGTCCGAAAACGGGTCTTTTCGGGCACGCCTGCCTTGTTGCACCGCTCGGCATTCCGGATCCAGGCCTTCGGCAAATCGAGGCGATAGGCCAGCGGCAGACTGGCGCGATCTTCTCCATCAGCCCGGTCCAAAGCCAGCCGGTCAGGCCACCGCTCTCAGTTTTCCCTTGAAAGATACCAATCAGTCGGTATCTTTCGGACAAGGCATCGTCGCCGGGGCCCATGCCGAGCCACATGATCACCTCCGCGGCTCTGACCGCCGCCATCGCATCCGAGGTCGCCGGCATGATGTTTCTACGGAAGTTTGAGCGGTTCACCGGGGTCGTGATGAGGTTGGCTATGGCAGCATTCTACGTGGGCGCCTTCCGCCGGACGACGCACGCGCCGAACGTCATACCGCTCGGCATCGCCTCCCCGCTCTGGAGCCGCGTCGGCATCGTCCCCACGGCCCTGGTCGGCATCGCCAGGGTCGGCGGCGGCGTCGTGGTGATGCAGGCGTCCTTCAGCGCGGCGGGACACCGACCATGACGATCGCCTCCCGCCGCAAGAAGCAGCCCGAGCGCGTGCGGCGCACCCTCCTCGATTGCGCCGCCCACCTTGCCCTCGAACAGGGGCTCACGGCAGTTACGGTGCAGGCCGTCTGCGAAGCCGCGGGCGTCACGAAGGGCGGCCTGTTTCATCACTTCGCCAGCAAGCAGGCTCTGATCGACGCCGTCGTGGCCGAGTTGCTGGAAAAACTCGATGCCGACATCGAGGCGGCCATGTCCGCGGACCCGAAGCCCTGGGGCCGGTTCACCCGGGCCTACGTGAACGTCACCGTGGACGACCTGATGCTGAACCGGAGCAGCCAGTGGACCGCCCTCTACATCTCGTCCCTCACCGAACCGAGCTTGCGCCGGGTCACGGCGCAGTGGTTCGCGAAGTTCGTCGAGCGGCATCGGGCAACCGACGATGATCCGACCCTGGAGATCGTCCGGCTGGCCGCGGACGGGGTCTGGCTCGCCGCGCTCCTGCGCGAGGATGGCGGCCCGATGCCGGACCTCCCCGCCTTGCGGGAGCGCCTGCTGGCGATGACCCTCACGAGCTGATGGCCCCACCTGCATCACCTCCTCGACCGATGAGGATTCGTAGAGCCAAGGACTCCGACAACCATGAGAAAGCGTGAGCGCCGGTGCTGGCCCGTCATTTCCCTTGGCACGCCGTGCATTCTGCTGCTGGCGCTGTTCGGCTGCAAGCCGGCGGCGAACGGCCCGGTCGCGCCCGCGGGAGAGGGATCACCGCTGGATGTCTCCACCGTGGCCGTCGAGCGCGCCACCGTTCCACGCATGCGCGACCTGGCCGGACGCCTCGCCTCGACCCGCGTCGCCGAGGTCCGTGCCCAGGTCTCCGGCATCATCCAGGAGCGTGCCTTCGAGGAGGGCGGCCTCGTGGCCAAGGGCGATGTCCTCTTCCGGATCGACCCGGCCGTCTACCGGGCCGAGGTCGATGCTCGTATCGCCGCCCTGGCGCGGGCCGAGGCGACGCGGGTGCAGGCCCAGCGCCAGTCCGAGCGCACGGAGACGCTCGTGGAGCGGCAGGCGGCGAGCACGGCGCAGAGCGACATCGCCGTCGCGACACTGCGCCAAGCCGAGGCCGACGTGGCGAGCGCCAAGGCGCAACTCGCCCGTGCCCGGATCGATCTCGACTACGCCACCGTGCGCGCGCCCATCGCCGGCCGCATCGGCCGCGCCCTCGTCACCGAGGGCGCGCTGGTCGGCCAAGCCGACGCGACCCGGCTCGCGGTCATCCAGCAGATCGATCCGATCTTCGCCGACTTCAACGCCTCGGCCACCGACCCGGACCCGCTCGTCGATAGCACGGCGGGCCGGCAAGCAACGGAGGTCAGGCTCGTGAAGTCGGATGGGAGCCTGTACCCAGATGCGGGCCGCCTGCTGTTCACGGATGTCAGCGTCGATCCCGGCACCGGGCAGGTCAGCCTGCGCGCCACCTTCCCCAATCCGAAGGCGGCCCTGCTGCCTGGCACCTACGTTCGCGTGCGCATCGCGCAGGGCATGAAGGCCGATGCGGTCCTCGTCCCGGGGCAAGCCATCCAGCGCTCCAGCGCCGGTGAGGCCCAGGCCTACGTCGTCGCGGACGGGACGATCACGCTTCGCCCCCTGCGCACCGGGGCGCTCACCGACGCCGGCTGGATCGTCGAGGAGGGGCTGAAGGCCGGCGAGACCGTCGTGGTCGAGGGCTTCCAGAAGATCCAGCCCGGCATGGCGGTCAATCCCGTCCCCTGGAAGGGCGCTCGGGCGGCGGCCATCCCCGACCAGCACTGACCCCCGATGGCCCCGACCGCTCCGGCCCCGCTCGCGCAGGCGCACTCCCATGACCCGCTTCTTCATCGACCGCCCGATCTTCGCCTGGGCCATCTCTCTCTTCATCATGCTGGTGGGGGCGATCTCGATCACCGTCCTGCCGGTCTCGCAGTATCCGGACGTCGCTCCCGTCACGATCCAGGTCACCGCGACCTATCCGGGCGCCCCGCCCGAGCGGCTCTACGACGGTGTCACCCGCATCATTGAGGAGGAACTCAACGGCATCCCGGGGCTGATGTACTTCGAGAGCACCAGCGACACGTCAGGCGCGACTCAGATCATGGCCTCCTTCGCACCGGGCTCGGATGCCTCCAAAGCGACGGTGGCGGTCCAGAACCGGATCAAGCGCATCGAGGCGCGCCTGCCCCGCGCCGTGACCCAACAGGGCGTCATCGTCGAGGAAGCGAGCACCAGCTTCCTCCAGTTCATCACCCTGAGCGCGCGCGACGGCTCGCTGAGCGAGACGGATCTCGGCGATCTCGCGGCGCGGCGCGTGCTCGGCGAGTTGCGGCGTGTGCCCGGCGTCGGGCGCGCCACCCTGTTCTCCTCCGAAAAGGCGCTGCGCATCTGGATCGACCCGGTCAAGCTGGTCGGCTTCAGCATGACGCCCGGCGACGTCACGGCGGCAGTGGGCGCGCAGAACGCGCAGATCGCCTCCGGCATCGTCGGCGCCCAGCCGGCCGGAGAGGGCCAGCGCATCGCCGCCAACGTTCTGGTGAAGGGGCAGCTGACCTCGGCCCGTGAATTCGGCGCGATCGTGCTGCGCGCAAACCCGGACGGCTCGCTCGTGCGCCTGCGCGATGTCGCCGAGGTCGCGCTCGCAGGACAGTCCTACACCATGCAGACCCGCCTCGACGGGCGGCCGGCGGCCGGAATCGGCATTCAGCTCGCACCCGGCGGCAACGCTCTCGCGGCCGCCAACGGCGTGAGGGCCAGGATCGCCCAGCTTGCCAAGACGTTGCCCGCCACCGTCAGGATCAGCATCCCGTACGACACGACGCCCTTCGTCGAGGTCTCGATCAAGCAGGTGCTGGTCACCCTCGCCGAGGCGATGGCGCTCGTCTTCGCGGTGATGTTCCTGTTCCTTCAGAACATTCGCTACACGCTCATCCCCACCATCGTGGTGCCGGTGGCCTTGCTCGGCACCTGTGGGGCGCTGCTGCTCGCGGGCTTCTCCATCAATGTGCTGACCATGTTCGGCATGGTGCTGGCCATCGGCATCCTGGTGGACGACGCCATCGTGGTGGTGGAGAACGTCGAGCGCATCATGGCCGAGGAGGGCCTTGCCCCGCGTGCGGCCACCGCCAAGGCCATGGGTCAGATCACCGGTGCCATCATCGGCATCACCCTGGTGCTGGTCGCGGTGTTCGTCCCCATGGCGTTCTTCCCCGGCTCGGTCGGCGTGATCTACCGCCAGTTCGCGGTCAGCATGGCGACCTCCATCGCCTTCTCGGCCTTCCTGGCGCTCTCGCTGACCCCAGCCCTGTGCGCCACGCTGCTCAAGCCGATCGCGCCTGACCACGGCCACGCCAGGGGCGGCGTCTTCGGCTGGTTCAACCGCCGCTTCGCGGCAGGCACCCGCGCCTATCGCACGGGCGTCGCCGGGACCCTGCGCCGGCCGTTTCGCGCGCTCCTCGTCTATGCGGCGCTCGTCGCCGCGCTCGGCTGGGGCTACGGGCGGATGCCGTCGAGCTTCCTGCCCGTCGAGGACCAGGGCTACCTCATCGTCGACGTCCAGACGCCGCCGGAATCCGCGAGCGACCGCACCCTCGACGTCGCCCGGCAGATCGAGGCGCACTTCGCCCGTGAACCTGGCGTCGACAATCAGACCTTCCTGCTCGGCTTCGGCTTCTCGGGCCAGGGCCAGAATGCCGCGCTCAACTTCATCGGGCTGAAGCCGTGGCAGGAACGCGGGCCGTCCGACAGCGCCGATGCCATCAGCTCCCGCGCCAACACCATGCTGGCCGGGCTGCCGGACGCCGTCGCCATGAGCCTGGCCCCTCCGGCCATCGACTCGCTCGGCGATTCCAGCGGCTTCAGCTTCCGCCTGCAGGACAAGGGCCAGCAGGGTTATGCGGCGCTGGCCGCCGCGCGCGACCAGCTTCTCTCCGCGGCCTCGCAGAGCCCGATCCTCCAGGGCGTCTACGTCGAGGGCCTGCCGACCGCGCCGCAGGTCGAACTGCTGATCGACCGCGAGAAGGCGAACGCGCTCGGCGTCACCTTCGCGGAGATCAACGACACGCTCTCGACGAGCCTTGGCTCGGCCTATGTCAACGACTTCCCGAACCAGGCACGCATGCAGCGGGTGATCGTCCAGGCTGAAGCGGCACGGCGGATGAAGGCCGAGGACCTGCTCGACCTTCATGTCCGCAACGCCAAGGGCCAGATGGTACCGCTGCAATCCTTCGCGCGCCTGCAATGGACCATGGGTCCGGCCCAGGTGGTGGGCTTCAATGGCTATCCCAGCATCAAGTTCGGCGGCACGGCGGCACCGGGCCATGCCAGCGGAGACGCCATGGCGGAGATGGAGCGGCTCGCCGTGCAATTGCCCGCCGGTTTCGACTATGCCTGGACCGGCCAGTCCTTGCAGGAAAAGCTCTCGGGGTCCCAGGCCGTCTACCTGCTCGCCCTGTCGCTGTTCTGTGTCTTCCTCTGCCTCGCGGCCCTCTACGAGAGCTGGTCGATTCCCTTGGCCGTCCTGCTCGTCGTGCCGACCGGCGTGGTCGGCGCGGTGTTCGCCATGCTGATGCGCGACCTGCCCAACGACGTCTACTTCAAGGTCGGCCTGATCACGGTGATCGGCCTGACCGCCAAGAACGCCATCCTGATCATCGAAGTCGCCAAGGATCTCGTGGCGCAGGGGCGCTCCGTGCACGAGGCGGCGCTGGAGGCATGCGTGCTGCGTTTCCGGCCCATCGTGATGACCTCGTTTGCCTTCATCCTCGGCGTGGTGCCGCTCGCCATCGCCACGGGCGCCAGCATGAACAGCCAGCGGGCCATCGGCACGGGCGTGCTCGGCGGCATGATCACCGCGACCGTGCTGGCGGTGTTCGTTACCCCACTCTTCTACGTGCTGATCGCCTCCGCCTTCCGGCGTCGCGACGCTTCCGCAGAGGTCGTGGCACCGGAAGCCCCGGTGGACCGCAACCGCGAAACCGTCTCGTCCTGAGGCGCTCCCGAGGGGCTCGCCGGGCATCAAGTCCGCTGCGGCCTGGGGTAAGGGCCTCGCACATCCTTCGCCGAAGGGGTTGCGAGTTCGGCGTGAGACAATGCGATTTTCAGCAAAGAGATGCGCATTTCCGCCTTCGCGCTGCGCCGCGAGCCTGTCAGGCGAACGCCGACGCTCGCCTCGTCTCCGCAAGGGGCACCGATCCCGGTCGGAAGGGCGGCTCGCCAAGCGTGACGTTCGGGTTGCACGCGCCGCCCGTTCCGTGAGGCCGAGCCGCCGCGTCAGGCATCGGTCGGGCATCCACGCAAGCGGTCGTCATGCCGACGATGTCCGTGAACCGACGGCCGCCGTCGGAGCGAAGACGGCCCACGCGATCCGATGCCCTGCTCAAGCCATCGACATCATGCGCACAATATATCCGCATCGATGGCGAAATAGGCGGCAATATTGCGATGCAACGAGGGGTTCTGACAGTAAAATTCCACTCGCGTCGCCTTCCTGTTAGAAAGCGTCGTCATGCGACAAGCCGGCCCTTCACCGCAGGCTAGCTTTTAATCATCATTGATAAAGGTAAGTACCGCCGAAGGCGCCACGGACGTTTGTCATCACGCGCTGCTCCAAAAAGGCCATAAGCACATGGGCCGTATGAATTTGGAGGGGATCAGCAAGATATTCGACCCGAGTCATGTCGAGGCCGTCGCGCTGATATCCCAGGGCAAGCGTAAAACGGAGATCGCCGAGGCGTGCGGTGCGGTGGTCGGCTTGCGTGACATTTCCTTGGTCAGCCGCGACGCGTGAACGCCCCTCATCCGCATCGAAACATCGCAAGACGATTCAACCGGTTCGGATGCCTGCGCTGTGTTCTTCCTGGAGAAGGATGCGATGATCCATGCCGCCGAGCGACCCAACAACGGACGAGGGTCCGCGCAATCCTCGATCCGACTTCGAGCCGCGACCGCCCCATTCAGGCCGCAAGCCGCTGCCGGCAGCGCGACGCCGCCGGGGTTTGCCCGGATGACCTGCGACCGGGATCCTCCCGGACGGTCCGTGCCGGGTCCCCCTCCCCTATGAGATCAGCGGCAAGGCAGGGTCCGCCGAGCCTGGACGACTCCGGTCAAACCCGCTCCGCCCAATGCCGGGACCGACCCGCTAATTGACCACCTCGACGACGCGGCGCGTTCCCGGCTCCACCAGCACCGGATGATCATTGACGATCGTGTAGTTCAGGCCGTTCAGCGCGAATTCGGGCGGCACGTCGTAGTAGACGATGCCATCCTCGGGCAGCACCGTTCCCACGCGGACCGCTCCCCGGACGACGAAGGAGGGGCGGCGCTCCGCCAGGGCATAGATCCGGAATCGCTCGCGCCGGTCGATGCCGAGGATCTCGTTGGCGGTACCGACGGCGCCGCCGATCGCGCTTCCCACCGCCGCCCCGAGCGGGCCGGCCATGTTGCCGCCGCGCTCGGCCCCATCCTGAGCGCCGCGCGCGCCGCCCTGTGCGTGGGCCGACACGCTGGCGCCGAAGAGAAGAACGGCAGCGACGGCGATTCTGGCATGCATCGGAGAAGCCTTCCAAACGGGCCGGGTCGGCGCCAGCGTGTCGGCCCACGCACAGGGCGGCGCGCGCGGCGCTCAGGATGGG
>JAKONB010000091.1 GCA_022702195.1 Beijerinckiaceae bacterium
CTGCTCGGCGGCGATGGCCGGGGCACCGGACCCGACCAGGGTGACGGCGCCGTCGAGCAGGGCGACGGCCTCGTCCACCGGCATCAGGCTCGGGGGGACGACGATGCCGTCCACCATGCTCATGGCCTGGAGGTAGACCGCGCCGTGGCGCGCGTCGATCGCCGCCACGATCAGGCCCTCGCCGCTGGTGGCTAGCAGGGGCGCCAGCAGCGCCGAGAGGGTGGTGACGCCGACCACGGGGATCTCGGCGGCCAGGCCGATGGCCCGGGCCGCCGACAGGCCGACGCGCAAGCCGGTATAGCTGCCGGGTCCCACCGTGACGGCGACGCGGTCGAGGGCCTCGAATCCGCCCTCGGCGCGCGCCACCACGCGCTCGATCATCGGCAGCAGGGCCTCGGCATGGCCGCGCCCGAGGATCATCGATTCCTGCGCGAGCAGATCATCGGACGTGTCCGTCGCGATGCAGACGGAACAGGCGTCGAGCGCCGTATCGATGGCCAGGATACGCAACGTCACTCCGATCGTGCCGCGATCCGCCGGCCGCTCACGCGCCCGCCGGGACCCCGATGTTAGACAAAGACGGCCGCCTCGTCAGGACGGGGCGGCCGATCGTGGTGGATTCAGGGCGCAGTGTTGCCGCTTTGCGTCGCGAATCTCACCAAGCCCAGGATTTCCCTCCGGGAGGGCGGATCCGGATGTCGCTCCGACGCCGCGCAGGCTTGGACGCCGAGCCGGCTCGGACGCCGGGCGGGCTTGCCGATTCGGCCTCCGCTCCGATCGCGCGGCCCCTGACTCAGACCGCCTGGACCGACCGGATCTCCGGGAGGAAGTGGCGGAACAGGTTCTGCACGCCGTTGCGCAGGGTGGCGGTGGAGGAGGGGCAGCCCGAACAGGCGCCCTTCATCTCCAGGTAGACGACGCCCTCCTTGTAGCCCCGGAAGGTGATGTCGCCGCCATCCCCCGCCACCGCCGGGCGCACGCGGGTCTCGAGCAGGTCCTTGATGGTCTCCACGGTCTCGGCATCGGCCGGATCGAAGAATTCCTCGGCGTCGTCCTCGCCCGCCACGGTCCCTTCGGCCAGGACCGGCGCCCCGGACTGGAAATGCTCCATGATCGCGCCGAGCACGGCGGGCTTCACCTGCGGCCAGAGGTTGGCCTCGTCCTCCACCTTCGTCACCGAGATGAAATCGTGGCCGAGATAGACGCCGGTGACGCCCGGCACGTCGAACAGGCGCTGGGCAAGGGGCGAGCGGGCGGCGGATTCGGCGTCCCGCGCCTCGAAGGTCGATTCGGGCATCACCACGCGGCCCGGCAGGAACTTCAGGGTGGCGGGGTTCGGGGTCGCTTCGGTCTGGATGAACATCGGGCTGAAATCCTCGTCCGCTGCGCCGGTTCAAGGCCGGCCGGGAATGGCGCCGGGGATGCCCCGACACCCTCCACATGTGGACCGCGCGCGCGATTTTCTCAACCGGGACACGCGAATGGCAATTGCCTCGCTCACGCGTCCCGGCTCGCGAAAAAGATCCACGTTCCGTGGACAAAAATACAAGCCTGTTGTATGCGCCGGCTCAACTCAAAACAGGATGCCGAAATCCTGACGTCCATGGTCCCATCCGGGGATCGCGGGCGCGCACCGGCAGGAGCTATCCATGAACATCATCCAGCAGCTCGAGCAGGAGCAGATCGCTTCGCTCGGCAAGACGATCCCCGATTTCCAGCCCGGCGACACGGTGATCGTGAACGTCAAGGTGAAGGAAGGCGAGCGCACCCGCGTCCAGGCCTATGAGGGCGTCTGCATCGCGCGCTCGGGTGGCGGCCTCAACGAGAGCTTCACCGTCCGCAAGATCTCCTACGGCGAAGGCGTCGAGCGCGTGTTCCCGATCTACTCGCCGCTGATCGATTCGATCTCCGTGGTCCGTCGCGGCAAGGTGCGTCGCGCCAAGCTGTACTACCTGCGCGACCGTCGCGGGAAGTCCGCCCGTATCGTCGAGCGCGCCGATCGCCCCGCCGAGAAGGCCGCCAAGGCCGACGCCTCGAAGGCGAACAAGGACGCCCGCAAGGCCGAGAAGGCCGCCAAGTCCGCTGCGGCGAAGGCTGCCGCCGAGTAAGCTGGCGCATTACGGATTGCGAAAGGCCGGGCCTCTGCCCGGCCTTTTTCGTTTCAAGGGTGGAGCCATCGCCCGCATCGGGAGAAACCCATGGTCCGTTTCAGCGCGGACGTGTCCTGGAGCCTCCGGCCGGGGGAGGATTTCGCGAACGGGCGCTACAGCCGCGCGCACGCGATCGCCTTCGATGGCGGGATCACCCTGGCCGGATCGGCCGCGCCGCACGTGGTCGGCAAATGGGCTCTGGCCGAGGCGGTGGACCCCGAGGAGATGCTGGTGGCCGCCCTGTCCAGCTGCCACATGCTGACCTTCCTGCACGTGGCGCGTCTGGCCGGCTTTCAGGTGGCCGAATACCGGGATCACGCCGAGGGCACGATGGCGGAGATCGCCCCCGGCCGGCAGGCGGTGACGCGGGTGGTGCTCCGCCCGCAGATCGCCTGGTCGGGCGAGCCGCCCGACGCGGATCGCCTCGTGGACCTCCATCACGCGGCCCACGAGACCTGCTTCATCGCCAATTCGGTGACGACCGAGGTGGTCGTGGCTGCGTGACCCGCGCCGGGGCGGCTCAGCCGCGGCGCAGGGCTTCCAGCACCTTCGCGCCCGGCCGTCCGGTGGCCGGCATGCCGAGGCTGCGCTCGACCTCCTTGATCGCGTCGCGGGTCTTGGCGCCGACCTTGCCGTCGGGCTCGCCGACATCGTAGCCGCGCGCGGTGAGGCGGGCCTGCAGGTCGCGGCGCTCGGCCCGCGACAGCGGCGGATCGTCGGTGGGCCATTCCGCCTGGATGCCGGGCCGGCCGCGCAGACGGTCGGACAGGATTGCGATGGCCAGACCGTAGGATTCGGCGGCGTTGTAGGAGTAGAGCGCGTCGAAATTCTTGGTGACCGCGAAGGCCGGTCCGTTGATCCCGGCCGGAATCAGGATGCCGATGGGCGCATCCCCGGAGAGGGGGCGTCCGTCGATCCGGTTCACGCCCAGGGCGGCCCAATGCGCCACGGCGTGGCGGTTCTTGCGGCCGGCGGCCCCGGCGTTGAAGCCGCGCGGCAGGCGCACCTCATAGCCCCAGGGCTGCCCGTTCGCCCATTTCGCCACGCGCAGGAAATTGGCCGTGGAGGCCACCGCGTCCGGCACCGAATCGACGAGGTCGCGGCGCCCGTCGCCGTCGCCGTCGACGGCGAGGCGCTGATAGGTGGTGGGCATGAACTGGGTCTGGCCGAAGGCCCCGGCCCAGGACCCGTTGAGGCGCGCGGGATCGATGTCGCCGCGCTCGATGATCTTGAGCGTCGCCATCAGCTCGCCCTTGAAGAAGTCGCGGCGGCGGTGATTGGCGCAGATCAGGGTCGCGAAGGACTGGACCAGCGGCATCTTGCCGAGGTTCTTGCCGAAATTCGATTCCACGCCCCACACCGCCGCGATGGTGTAGCGGTCGACGCTGAAACGGGATTCAGCGCTGGCGAGCGCCTGGGCGTGCTGCTTCATGGCGGCCTTGCCGTCATCAACCCGCTCGTCGTCCACCAGGGCGGCCATGTAATCCCAGATCGGCGTCTTGAACTCGGGCTGGGCCTGGGCAAGTTCGAGCACCTTCGGGTCGTGGCTGACGCCCGCCGTGGCGGCACGGAAGGTCTGGGCCGAGATGCCCTGCGCGGCGGCCTGGGCCTGGAGATTGGCGAGACAATCGTCGAAATCGGCACGGGCCGCCGGCGCGGCGGCGGCGCCCGCGAGACAGACGAGGGCAGTGAGCGTCGCGCGCGGCATCATGGGGCAATCTCCGGTGCGGGTTCGGGTCTACCCACCGTTAAGCCGTGCTCATGGTAAACGAACCATGAGCACGGGGCCGTCTCAGGCCCAGCCGCGCGCGGCCAGCTTCGCCTCGTAGGCATCGATGGCCGGGGCGCGCTTCAGGGTCAGGCCGATCTCGTCGAGCCCGTTGAGCAGGCTCTCCTTGCGGGCGGGGTCGATGTCGAAATGCAGGGTGCCGCCATCCGGCCCCTTGATGGTCTGGGCCGCCAGATCGACCGACAGGGTGGCGTTGGCCCCCCGCTCGGCATCCTCGAACAGCTTCTCGAGATCCTCGGGCGAGACCACGATCGCCAGGATGCCGTTCTTGGCGCAGTTGTTGAAGAAGATGTCGGCGAAGCTCGTGGAGATCACGCAGCGGATGCCGAAATCGGTGAGCGCCCAGGGCGCGTGCTCGCGCGAGGAGCCGCAGCCGAAATTGTCGCCGGCCACGAGGATCCTGGCGTTGCGATAGGCCGGCTTGTTGAGGACGAAATCCGGGTTCTCGGACCCGTCCTCCCGGTAGCGCATCTCGGAGAACAGGCCCTTGCCGAGCCCGGTGCGCTTGATCGTCTTGAGATACTGCTTGGGGATGATCCGGTCGGTGTCGACGTTGATGATCCGCATGGGCGCCGCGACGCCCTCCAGGGTGGTGAATTTTTCCATCGTCTTTCGCCGCTCTGCGCACGTGGCCGACGCGCGGCCCAGAACCGGCGCCGGTCGCTCCAGCGCCGGTCTATCAGGCACCGGACGGCACCGAAAGGCCGCGCCCGTCTCGCGATCGTCGCCCGAAGCGCCTAAGCTGCCGCCCCATCAGGGGATGACGCGATGACCGAATCGAACAACCAGTTCAAGAAGGCGCCCAAGCGCAAGAAGGAAAAGGCCCGGACCGTCTCCGTGTCGCCGGAGATGGCCCGAGCCTATGCCGATCTGATCAAGCAGAAGGAGGAGCGGGAGGATTACGCCAAGCACCTGCCCGCGGAAGGCAAGCGCTGACGCGAGGCCCGGCTCAGCGCTTCGTCGGGCCGGCCTCGATCACGTCCTCCAGGGTGCGCAGGCCGGCACGCGGGGCGTTGACGAGGCAGGCCATGTTGCCCGGCGGGTGCTGGTTCTTCCACATCTTGGTGTGGGCCTGGGGAATCTTGTCCCAGGGGAAGACCTCGCTCATGCAGGGGTCGATGCGCTGGTCGAGCACGAACTGGTTGGCGGCGGAGGCCTGCTTCAGGTGGGCGAAGTGCGAGCCCTGGATGCGCTTCTGGCGCATCCAGACGTAGCGGGCGTCGAAGGTG
>JAKONB010000253.1 GCA_022702195.1 Beijerinckiaceae bacterium
TCACGGTCTCGGAGGTCCGGGCGGTCTTGGCGCGACGGCGCCTCCGCCAAGACCGCCCGGACCTCCGAGACCGTGAGCGCCGAGGATCTCTCCGAGACCACCCCGGTGGCCTTCGCCGCCGAGGGGCACGAGGCCGCGCCGGCCCAGGATACTGCCCCGGCCCAGGATGGGAATCAGGCTCAGGAGTCCATCGCGGCCGTTTCGTCCCAGGGTGAGACCGTCCAGGCTCGGGCGGACGAGGGCGCGCAGGCCGATCCCCACCAGGCTCCCTCGGCCGAGACCGAGACCGCGCACGATGCCGTAACCGCGCATGAGGCGGACACCGCGCACGAATCCGCCGTGAGCGCGGGCGCGGTGCAGGCCCCGTCCATCGCGCCGGGCAGCGACGCGTCCGCCGACCTGCCGCAGGCCGCCCTCGAGACCGCCGCGCCGTCTTCCGAGGCCGAGGCCGTGACGGAGGCCGAACCGGCCGAGGAATTGTCGCAGCACCATCCCGTCGCCGAGGATCGGGCCGCGCCGGCCCACGACGGAGCCGAGGACGAGTCCGACGAGGATGAGGACGAGGAGTCCGACGACGAGGACGAAGACGAGGAGTCCGACGAGGACGACGAGTCCGACGACGAGGATTCGGACGAAGAGGGCGAGGACGGCGAGCGCCGGCAGAAGATCGCGCAGGTGGGCGGCAACGGCGACGCGCTGGCCGAGATCCCGGAGCGCCCGCGCACCTATCGGCGCCATTACAAGATCCAGGAAGTGATCAAGCGTCGCCAGATCATCCTGGTGCAAGTGGTCAAGGAGGAGCGCGGCACCAAGGGCGCGGCGCTCACCACCTACCTGTCGCTGGCCGGCCGCTACTCGGTGCTGATGCCCAATACCGGCCGCGGTGGCGGTATCTCGCGCAAGATCACCTCGGCCGCCGATCGCAAGCGCCTCAAGGAAGTGGCGCAGGATCTGGAGGTGCCCGAGGGGATGGGCGTCATCCTGCGCACCGCCGGTGCCTCGCGGACAAAGCCCGAGATCAAGCGCGATTTCGAGTACCTGATGCGCCTGTGGGAGAGCGTGCGCGAACTGACCCTGTCCTCCGCCGCCCCGGCTCTGGTCTACGAGGAAGGTTCGCTGATCAAGCGCGCCATTCGCGACCTCTACAACAAGGACATCGACGACATCCTGGTGGCGGGTGACGAGGCCTACCGCGAGGCACGCGACTTCATGCGCATGCTGATGCCGGGCCAGTCCAAGGTGGTTCAGCCCTACCGCGAAGCGACGCCGATCTTCGCCCGCCACGGCGTGGAGCAGCAGCTCGACGCGATGTTCTCCACCCACGTGACGCTGAAATCCGGCGGCTACCTCGTGATCAACCCGACGGAGGCCCTGGTCTCCATCGACGTGAATTCGGGCCGCTCCACCCGCGAGCACGACATCGAGGACACGGCCCTGCGCACCAACCTGGAGGCGGCCGAGGAGGTCGCCCGCCAGCTGCGCCTGCGCGACCTCGCCGGCCTCGTGGTGATCGACTTCATCGACATGGAGGAGAAGCGCAACAACCGCGCCGTCGAGAAGAAGCTCAACGAGTGCCTGAAGAACGACCGGGCGCGCATCCAGGTCGGGCGCATCTCGCCGTTCGGCCTGCTGGAGATGAGCCGTCAGCGCATCCGCACAGGCATGCTGGAGAGTTCGTCGCTGCCCTGCCAGCATTGCGGCGGTTCGGGCTACGTGCGCTCGACCGCGTCGGTGGCCCTGCAGATCCTGCGCGCCATCGAGGAATCGCTGCTCAAGAGCGCGAGCCACAACCTCGTCCTGCGCACGCGCACAGAGACGGCGCTCTACATCCTCAACCAGAAGCGCGCCCATCTGCGCGAGCTCGAGGTGCGTTTCGGCGTCACCGTCACCATCGCGGCCGATGAGCGCCTGGCCGCGACCTCGGCGTTCCAGCTCGACCGGGGCGAGCCCGCCCAGCGCGCCGAGGGTCCGGTCACCGGCGTGCGCGCCGTGGCCATTAACTCGATGATGGACGCCGACGAGGAGGAGGACGAGTTCGAGGACGAGGTCGTCGAGGCCGAAGCCGAGACGGAAGCGGAGGCCGAGGGCGGCGAGACCGAGGCTTCGGCCGAGGAAGCCCGCGAGAAGCCGGAGGGAGAGGGCCGCGGCCGTCGCCGTCGGCGCCGGCGCCGGGGCGGTCGCCAGGAGAACGGCGAGCAGGCCGGGTCCGACGACCAGCAGGCCGACGCCTCCGACGCCTCCGAGTCCGACGAGGACGGCGAATCCGAGGGGGGCGAGGAGATCGCCGCCCAGGCCGAGGGTGACGAATCGACGTTCGCGTCCGAGGAGCGTCCCGAGGGCGCCCCGGGGGCCGACGAGGATGGCAGCGGCCGCCGCCGCCGCCGTGGTCGCCGGGGCGGTCGTGGCCGCGACCGTGACGGGCGTGGGCGCACCGAGCGGGACGGCGGGGGTTCCGAGGGCGAGACCTCGGACGCGCAGGACGACCGGCAGGCCGATGCGCCGACCGCGTTCCTGAATGCCGAGGAGCCGGTCAGCGCCGACGCGCTGGCCGCCGCCTCCGAGCCGTCCGAGCCGGTCTCCGTCGATCTGCCGGTGGCCACCGAATCCCCGGTCCAGCCCGAGGGGATCGCGGAGGTGACCCAGGCCTCCGCCGAGGTGACCCAGGCTTCCGCCGAGGTGACCCAGGCCCCCGCCGAGGTGATCCAGGCCCCGGCTGAGGCGACTCAGGCTCCGGCCCCCGCGCCGCAATCCGAAGAGGCGCCGGTCCAGCCGGCGGCTCCGGCCCCGGAGCCGGTGGCCGTGGTGCTCACCCCGGCCGATCCCGATCGCCCGAAGCGCGCGGGCTGGTGGTCGCGCACCAAGGCGGCGCTCACCGGCGAGTGACCGCAGCGGCGTGATCCGAGATCGCTCCAAAAGAAAGGGGGCGGGCATTGCGATGCCCGCCCCCTTTCCTGTGAGTCCGTGCGCGACGGTTTCCCGCTTCAGCGCAGCCAGCGTTGCAGGCGCGTGACGGCGTTGCGGCAATCCTCCGCGGAGCCCGCGAACGAGAAGCGGACGTGGTGACCGCCATCCACCGGATCGAAATCGAGCCCCGGCGTCGCCGCGACCCCGGCCTCGTCGAGCATCCGCCGGCAGAAGGCGGAGGCGTCGTTGGTCAGCCCCGACACGTCGGCATAAAGGTAGAAGGCCCCGTCCGCCGGGTGGGTGCGTCCGAGCCCGAGGCTCGGGAAGGCGTCGAGCAGGATCGCCCGGTTGGCGGCGTATCCCGTCCGGGTGGCCGCGATCTCCTCCACGGCGTCGAAGGCGGCCAGCGCGGCGATCTGCGACAGGTAAGGCGCTGAGATATAGAGGTTCTGCGCCAAGCGCTCCACCGGTCGCACCAGCCATTCCGGCACCACCATCCAGCCGATGCGCCAGCCGGTCATGCTCCAGGTCTTGGAGAACGAGTTGATGACGATGGCCTCGTCGTCGTAGCGCAGGGCCGTCTCGGTGGGCACGCCGTAGCTGAGGCCGTGATAGATCTCGTCCGAGATGAAGCGCAGACCGAGGTCGCGCGCCGTGGCGCAGAGGTCGCGCAGGCGCTCGGGCTCGATCACCGTCCCGGACGGGTTGGCCGGGCTCATCACCAGCACGCCCGACAGCGCCTGCTCCCGGTGCAGCGCCCGCAGGGCCGCCCCGGTGGGGGCGAAGCGATCCTCGGCCCGCAGGGTCAGGGGCGCCGGCACGAGGTCCAGGGCGTTGAGGATGCTGCGATAAGCGGGGTAGCCGGGCTGTGGCACCGCCACCCGCGCGCCGGCATCGAACAGGCCGAGGAAGGCGAGGACGAAACCGGCCGACGACCCGGTCGTCACGACGATCCGATCCGCCGGCACGGTGACCCCGTAAGTCTGGGCGTAATGCCCGGCGATCCGCTCGCGCAGGGCCGGCAGGCCGAGCGCCTGGGTATAGGGCAGGCAGCCGGCGCCGAGGGCGGCCTGCGCCGCCGCGATCACGGCGCGGGGCGCCGGCGCCGAGGGCTGGCCGCCCTCCATGTGGACGACGCCCTCCCCCCGCCGTTCGCGGGCGGCGGCGGCGGACATCACATCCATGGCGAGGAAGGGGGCGACGCGGGCGGCGCGGTGCGACGCGGCGGCGGGGGAAGCGGTCGGGCGAGTCATCGCCTTTCCATAAACCGCTCCCGGTCATCCCCAAACCGCGCGAGACCATGATCCGAGATTGACCGGGCGCCGCGAAAACGCCTAACCCGGCGCCTAATCGCATGATCGACCCACGATCTCCCATGGTCGGCCCCGGCCGGCCAGTCGCCCCCGCGAGGACGTATGCCCCTGCTCCGTTCGGTTCTCACCAGCTTCGTCCTCCTCGGTGGCCTCGGTCTGCCGGCGGCCTTCGCCCAGACCACTCCGCCCGCTCCAGCACCGGCCCCGCTCTTCAGCGATGCGCAGCGCCAGGCCATCGAGGCGATCGTCAAGGATTACCTCGTCAAGAACCCGGACGTGCTGCAGGAGGCCATCGCCGAGGGCGAGCGCCGGCAGCAGGAGACGCAGAAACTGGCCCAGGCCTCCGCGCTGAAGGAGTCGCGCGAGGCGCTGGTCAATTCCCCGCACGGCATCGTGGTCGGCAACCCCACCGGCGACGTCACCATGGTGGAATTCTTCGATTACAATTGCGGCTATTGCCGCAAGGCGCTCACCGACATCCAGGCGCTGATCAAGGGCGACCCGAAGCTACGCGTGGTGCTGAAGGACTTCCCCGTACTGGGCGCCGAGTCGCTTGAGGCGAGCAAGATCGCCCTGGCGGCCAAGCAGCAGATCAAGGGCGACAAGCTGTTCGAATTCCACACCAAGCTCCTGGAATCCAAGGGGCGGGTCAATGGTGACCGCGCCCTGGCGGTCGGCAAGGAGATGGGGCTCGACGTCGCCCGCCTCGCCAAGGACGCCCAGGGTCCCGAGGTGAAGGCCGCGCTCGCCGAGAATGTCGGGCTGGGCGACAAGCTCGGCCTGTCCGGCACCCCCGCCTTCATCATCGGCGAGGAGGTCATTCCCGGCGCCGTCGGCGCCGATCCGATCCGCGGAATCATCAGCGGCATTCGTCAATGCGGCCATGCGAGCTGCTGAGCCACCCCGCGCGATCGTCCCTCGCGCCAGACCGATCCCGTCGGCGCGGGGGTGATCTGCCGGACCGGACGCACCACCTATCGTCTCGGCTTCCATGCCCTCGCCGGGCTGCCCGAATGCCGGAACGTCCCCGATTCCCAAACCTGACGATCAGACAAGCGGATGCCCAAGGAGCCGATGTCCAAGAACGACCCCTTCGATCCCGAGCTGGTGCGTGAACTCGCCAAGCTCATCTCCGAGACGGATCTGACCGAGATCGAGGTCGAGAAGGGCGATCTGCGCATTCGCGTCGCCCGCCGGATCGAGCCGGTGCAGATGCACGTCTCCGCGCCCGCTGCTCCGCTGCCGGCCGCCTATGGCGCGCCCGTTGCGCCCGCACCGGCGATGCCGGGACCGGGCGGCGCGGTGGAGCGGGCCAAGGCCGGGGCCGGCCACCCGGGCGCCGTGCCCTCGCCGATGGTGGGAACCGCCTATCGCCGCCCCTCGCCGGATGCGAAGCAGTTCGTCGATGTCGGCTCCAGGGTGGAGGCGGGCGAGAAGCTGCTGCTCATCGAGGCGATGAAGACCTTCAACGAGATCGTCGCCCCGCGCGCCGGGACCGTCACGGCGGTCTTCGTCGAGGATGGCCAGCCCGTCGAGTTCGGCGAACCACTCCTCGTGATCGAGTGAGCGGAGACGCCCCCATGTTCGACAAGATCCTGATCGCCAACCGGGGCGAGATCGCCCTGCGCATCCTGCGCGCGGCGAAGGAACTCGGGATCGCGACGGTCGCCGTCCACTCCACCGCCGATGCCGACGCGATGCATGTGCGCCTCGCCGACGAGAGCGTGTGCATCGGGCCGCCCTCCGCCCGCGACAGCTACCTCAACATCCCGTCGATCATCGCCGCCTGCGAGATCACCGGCGCCGATGCCGTGCATCCGGGCTACGGCTTCCTGTCGGAGAATGCTCGCTTCGCCGAAGTGCTGGCGCATCACAACATCGGCTTCATCGGTCCCAAGGCGGAGCATATCCGCATCATGGGCGACAAGATCGAGGCCAAGCGCACCGCCAAGCGCCTCGGCATCCCCTGCGTCCCGGGCTCCGAGGGCGGGGTCGAGGATCCCGAGGAAGCCAAGCGCATCGCCGCCGAGATCGGATATCCGGTCCTCGTGA
>JAKONB010000256.1 GCA_022702195.1 Beijerinckiaceae bacterium
GGGCTGGATCTTCCATTCGGCGTTCCGCTACCTCGAAACCGATTCGAAGTATCAGGCGACGGCGCTGGACTTCC
This sequence comes from Beijerinckiaceae bacterium, assembly GCA_022702195.1. Taxonomy (GTDB): domain Bacteria; phylum Pseudomonadota; class Alphaproteobacteria; order Rhizobiales; family Beijerinckiaceae; genus Methylobacterium. The sequence goes on from JAKONB010000256.1 coordinate 75, forward strand.
CGTTGAGCGAGAGCCTGCTCTCGATCACGCCCTATCTCCGCAACCAGAATTCACGCGCCATCCTGGCCGACAACCACATCGAGGGCCGCTTCGAGACCGGCCCCTTGCAGCACAACATCGTCGGCGGCGTCGATTATCAGAACTACGTCCGCCGCAACAAACAATATCTCGGCCAGGACGATTACGTCCTCAATCTCTACAATCCCGCCTATTCCACCACGATCAACATTCCCAAGGATCAGTTCGCTCTCATTCAGCGTCAATCCGTCCAGCAGATCGGCCTCTACGGGCAGGATCGGCTCAAATTCGGCGGCTTCATCCTGACGGGCAGCATCCGCAACGATTTCTACAGCAGTCAGGTCACCTCGACGAGTGACTACGCGCCCGTCATGCCCGTCTCGACGCAGGACATCTCGGCATTGAGCTATCGTGGTGCGCTCGGCTACGAGCTCGGATCCGGCGTTGTGCCCTATGTCTCCTACGCGACGTCGTTCAATCCGCAGGTCGGCGGCACGACGCGCGACGGCACCTCGCTCGCCCCGAACGAAGCCCACCAGATCGAAGGCGGCGTCAAGTATCAGCCGCCGGGCAGCAACGCGCTCGTCACGGCCTCCTATTTCGAGATCACGCAGACCAACATCGCCCGGCCGGATCCGACCTTCATCGGCGCCCTGGTGGCGACCGGCGAGGCGACCTCGAAGGGCTTCGAGATCGAGGGCAAGACGACGCTCGACAACGGCATCTCGCTGATCGCCGGCTATACGCATCTCGATACGAAGGTCACGAAGGACACCCTGCTGGCGATCGGCAGCCGCCTGCCCAACGCGCCGGAGAACGCCCTGTCCCTGTTCGTCGACTACGCCTTCCCGCCGGCCAGTCCGCTGGGCGGCCTGCGGGCCGGCGGCGGCGTGCGCTACATCGGTGCGAGGACCGATGCCACCAACAGGGATTCCCTGCCCTCCTACGTGCTGGTCGACGCGTCGATCAGCTACGACCTCGCTCGCCTCGACCCGAGCTGGAAGGGGGCGACCGCGTCGATCACGGGCTCGAACCTGTTCGATGAGCGCTACTTCAGCCCCGCCTTCCAGCAGGGTTTCGTCCGCGAAGGCTTTCGCCGCAGCGTGCTGGGGACCATCGCCTACACGTGGTAGCGCCCTCCGGGCCGCGATGCCGTATCCGCCCAATCCGAGCGGACACGGCCTCGGCAAGTCCGTCTGGCGTCCGGGTGACGCTGGCATCCCCATGGCGCGACCGGTGGATTGCGCATCGCCCCTCGCGGCAGACCGCACCGATGGCGGCCGCTTTTGAGGATGCTGTCGAGCGGGGGCCCCCCTCTTGGAAGGAGAGGGACAGGGTGAGGTACGTGACCCTTCCGGCGCGGTCACGCCCCTCGCCCCACCCCTCTCCCACACGGAAGAGAGGGTTCGTTCCGACCGGAACCACCGGGGTGATCGGGCGAGAACACCATCAGTCCACCCGCAAGGCCCATCACCCCTCCAGGAACCGCCCGAACGCCTCCGCGTGATCCGGGTGCCACCGCGACAAAGCCGGCCGGTTCTCGATGATGTCGCCCGCCGCCCAGGCGATGCGCTTCTCGTCCTGCGCGCGGGTGGTCTCGTTGTCGGGGCACAGGATGTAGAAGTCTCCCCGCGCCATGCCGGTGAGGAGGAAGTCCACCGTCTCCTCCGGGGTCCAGGCGCCGGCGGGCCGCTCGGTGACGCCCCGCGCCTTGGCGAGGCCCGTATAGACGAAGCCCGGAATCAGCAGATGGGCGCTCACCCGCGCGCCCTCCCGCTGGCGCAGGTCGTGGGCGAGCGCCTCGGTGGCGGCCTTCACCCCGGCCTTCGAGACGTTGTAGGGGGTGTTGCCCGGCGGGGTGGTGATGCCCTGCTTCGAGCCGGTGACGACGAGCGCGCCGGGTTCGCCGCCCGCGATCATCGCCGGGGCGAAGGCCCGGATGCCGTTGATCACGCCCCACAGGTTGGTGTCCAGGATGCGCCGCCAGGTGGCATCGTCGGAGAAAAGCTTGCCGCCGGCCTCGATGCCGGCATTCAGCATCACGAGCGCCGCAGGGCCGTCGGCCTGGGCCGCCCCGGCCAGGGCTTCCATCGCCGCCCGGTCGCCCACATCGGTGGGGAGCGCCCGGATCGCGGCGGAACCGGATGCGGCGGCGGCGACCGTATCGCGCGCGGCGTCGAGGGCCGGACCCGGCAGGTCGGCGAGCCAGACCGCCATGCCTTCGGCGGCCAACCGCGTGGCGGCGGCCAGCCCGATGCCGCTCGCCGCCCCGGCGACGACGGCCGTGCGGCCCGCCTGAATCGCCGGATGCCCGCCTGTGCCTGCCTGATCCATGCCCGTTCCGTCCCGTGTGCGGTTGCGCGCACGACATAGGGCACGGGGCGCATCGCGTCAGGCCCGGCAGGGGAATGGTAACCATCGATCCGCATGGTCGGGGAAACACGTCGATCGGAAGGCTTGCGATGCTTTCGCGCCACGGTGCCATCCTCCTCCTGCGCGCGAGCCTGTCGCCGCTGGCCCTGCTCGCCGCCCTGCCGGGGGCTCGGGCCGAACCCGCCCCCGCCCCGGCCGCGCAGGAGGCGCAGAAAGCGTTGCCGCGCCCCGAGACGCTGACGAGCCCCGCCCCGGCGACGCCGTCCGTGCAGGCGATCGTGCCGGTGCCGGCCGCCGCCCCCGAGGTCAAGAAATCGCGCGAATTGCCGCCGCTCGTGGTGGCGCGGGTCTCCGCCGATCCGGTGCCGACGCTCTCGCCCGCCACCTTCCTCGACACCCTGCGAATGGCGGATCGCTACCAGGCCATGGTGGATGCCGGCGGCTGGGCGCCGCTGCCCGCAGGCCTCACGGTGAAACCCGGCGCCCGCGACCCGGCGATCCCGGCCCTGCGCAAGCACCTCGCGCTGGTGGGCGACCTGCCCGCCGATACGCCGGCCTCCGACCTGCTCGACGCGCCCCTGGTGGCGGCGGTCAAAGCCTTCCAGGGGCGGCACGGCCTGCCCGAGAGCGGGCTCGTCGGCCGCCAGACGGTGGCCGCCCTCAACGTGCCGGCGGCCACGCGCCAGCGCCAGCTCGCCGCCTCGGCCGCCCGGCAGCTCGGCTCCAACTTCGCTTACGGCGACCGCTACGTCGTGGTGAACATTCCGTCCGCCACCGTCGAGGCGGTAGATCACGGGGTGGTGGTGCGCCGCTACGTGGCGGTGGTGGGCAAGCCCGACAAGCCGACGC
>JAKONB010000265.1 GCA_022702195.1 Beijerinckiaceae bacterium
ACGAACAGCCTCATCCGAAAAGCCAAGCTCACGCAGCACAGCGCGTTGCTGATTCGTGATCATCAACGACAAAGCCGTCGCCGACGCAGACGGAGCGGCTACACCGTTCGGCCGCGCAGCCTCAGTTGGGCGCAGACCGTCGAGGAAGGCTTCCTCTGTGGCCGCCTGATCGAGGGGCGTTCGGAGATAATTGTCAGTCCCTACCATCAGCGACCCTTCCTACTCAGTCACCTGCTCACGCCGCGAGAAGCACTTATCCATGCTGTCATGGCGCGGCGGCCCTCGCCGTCCCAACAAGGCGAGACAGGACGAGATGATGGTAGCGATCAAAAACTGGGGGGGCGTACAAGGCTCTGCTAAGCGACCTACATCGAATACGTTTATGCGTAGCGATGGCGTTCACACGTTCGGCGGTCATCCAGCAAGGTTCGACAGGGTACGTTGCAAGCCGCCACAAAATGTGGGCTAAACTGGGGGCTAGCCAAATACGCGAGGCCAAATTTTATATATTCTGCAGGTGCTTAGGACGGGTGGTTGGCGGAGAGGGGGGGATTCGAACCCCCGATGCCCTTGCAGGCATGCCGCATTTCGAGTGCGGTGCATTCAACCGCTCTGCCACCTCTCCGCAAGGCGCCTCGACGAGACGAGGGGGACGTAGCATGAGTGATCGCGATCCGACAAGCGCGGATTCGCGGAAAGATCGCCGAGACGGACGCCCGAACGGGGGACGCTCGGATGTCGGACCTTTGGTCGGGGGAGGGGGCGTCATATGGGGGGCGCCGGCGGACGGTCCGCCGCGATCGCTCTGACCCCTTATCGCCTCCGCCCTTCGATTTCTCTGAGGTTTTCAGCTTCGTTTAACCAAGGGGATGCAACCGTGGCTGCCAGGGCAGGCAAGGAGCGGCACGGCGAGGGGTCGGCGATGTCGGGGGCCGTGCGCGGGGAGATTTTCTGCATGGCCACGGATGCCGGGAACGCCCATGTCGCGATCGTTTCCGCAGCGATGCCCTTTCACCTCGTCGCCACGCTGCATCACCTCGCTTGTGCGGTGCGCCTCCTCGATGGCGCGAGTTCGGCCGTCGCCGAGCTGGGCGAGCAGCCGGTCGACCTGATCCTGATCGAAGACGACGACCCCACCGATCCGGGGGGCGCCCGCCTGGTCGCCACGCTGCGGGGGTCCCGCGCACAGGCCCGCACGCCGATCCTGCTGATCACCGCCGGCGATGCCCGGATCGTGCGGGCCACCGCGGTGGCAGCCGGCCTTTCCGATGTCATGGTCCATCCGGTGGATCCGTTCGACCTGTGCCTGCGCATGAACAACCTGATCGCCCTGGCTAGGTCCCGCCGGGCCGCCGAGCGCCAGGCACGGAATGCCGCGCAGGCGGTGGCGGAGGCCGCCGCCCGAGAGCGCGAGATCATCCGGCGCCTCATGCTGGCCGCCGAATTCCGTGACGATCAGGCGGGCGATCACCTGACCCGCGTGGCCGGTTGCGCCATCGCCATCGCGGAGGGGCTGGGACTGTCCGAGGAGGAAGCCAACGACATCGCCTTCGCGTCGACGATGCACGATATCGGCAAGCTGAGCATTCCCGACAGCATCCTGATGAAGCCGGCCCCCCTCACCGAGATCGAGCGCGAGGAGATGAAGCAGCACGCCCTGCGCGGCTATCGCATGCTCACCGACAGCCCCTCGCATCTGCTTCAGCTCGCCTCCGACATCGCGCTCACCCATCATGAGCGCTGGGACGGGGCTGGCTATCCGCAGGGCCTCAAGGGCGCGGAGATCCCGCTGGCGGGGCGCATCATCGCGGTGGCCGACGTGTTCGACGCGCTGATCTCGGAGCGGGTCTACAAGAAGGCCTGGCCCCTGGAGCAGGCCCGGGCGCATCTCGAGGCGCAGGCGGGCTCCCATTTCGATCCCGCCTGCGTCGCCGCCTTCGTGTCGCGCTGGGCCGATATCGTCACCCTGATCCGGGAGCACCGCCCGGCGGCCGTGGCGGCCTGAAGCCCGGACCCGCTTTTTTGCGAAAGGATCAAACGGTTTGAGGCGGAATGACGGGAGAGGGCGCGGTCCGATCGGAGTCCGCGCGCGCCGTACCCATCAGCCGGCCTCGCCGATCACCCCGGCTTCGTCCTGGGCCTGGAGCACGTCCGGGCGCGGCATCGAGATGATGTTGTAGCCCGAATCCACGAAATGGACCTCGCCGGTGACGCCGCCCGACAGGTCCGACAGCAGGTAGACGGCCGAGCCGCCCACCTCCTCCAGGGTCACCGTCCGCCGCAGCGGGGCGTGGGCGCGCTGGTGGTTGAACATCAGCCGCGCATCGGCGATGCCCGCGCCCGCCAGGGTCCGCATCGGACCGGCCGAGAGGGCGTTGACCCGGATGCCGTCCGGGCCGAGATCGCCGGCGAGATAGCGCACGGAGGCCTCCAGGGCGGCCTTGGCCACGCCCATGACATTGTAGTTCGGCATGATCCGGGTAGAGCCGCCATAAGTCAGGGTCAGCAGCGCTCCGCCCCTGCGCATCCGCTTGGCGGCGCGCTGCGCGATCTCCGTGAAGGAGAAGCAGGAGATCGTCATGGTCCGCGAGAAATTCTCCCGGGTGGTCACGTCGACGTAGCGCCCCTTGAGCTGCGCCTTGTCGGAGAACCCGATGGCGTGGACCACGAAATCGAACCCGTCCGTGAAGCGCGTGTCGAGGGTGGCGAACAGCGCGTCGACGCTGGCGATGTCCTCCACGTCGCACGGAATGACGATGTCCGAGCCGAGCGAGGCGGCGAGTGGGGTCACGCGGCGGCCGAGGGCGTCGCCCTGATAGGTGAAGGCGAGTTCGGCTCCCTGCTGGTGCAGGGCCTTGGCGATCCCCCACGCGATGGAGTGGTCGTTGGCCACCCCCATGATGAGGCCGCGCTTACCCGTCATCAAACCTGTCATGCGTTTCCCCACGGACACCCGTCCCTCGAACGCCCCTCGGGAGCGTTCCGTTGGACACGACGCTTAGCGCGCGGGTCGCGGCCCTGTCCAATCGGAGCGCCTCCGGAGAGCTGAAACGACACATCCCGCGCCGGTGCGATGACCGACGCGGGATGTGTGGGAGCCAGTGGGCGGGGAGGGGCTAGAAATAGCCGTCGGTATCCACCTTGGCGCGATCGATGATCGCTTGCTTGATGTAGATCGCGGTCGTTCCAGCGATGGCGATGCCGCCGAACGTCCCGAGCGTGAACCAGACCATGACCGCCTTGCCCTCGAGAACAGTCGAATCGGAACGCAGACGAGGCTTGCCGGTTCCTTAACCGTTCATACGCTGGTCCGGCCCCGATCCGGATCATCCCTTCGGAGTAGCGGACGCGAGCTTCGCTCAGGCATCGACGTTCTTGAGCACCAGGGTGGCGTTGGTGCCGCCGAAGCCGAACGAATTCGACAGGACATGGCCGAGCTTCACGCCGTCGCGACGGGCACGCAGGATCGGCATGTCGGCGAAGGCCGGGTCGATCTCGTCGATATGAGCGCTCTCGCAGATGAAGTCGTTGTTCATCATCAGGAGCGAGTAGATCGCCTCCTGCACGCCCGTGGCGCCGAGCGAATGCCCGGTCAGGGACTTGGTGCCGGAGATCGGCGGACAGGCATCGCCGCGCCCGAAGACCTCGCGGATCGCCTCGATCTCCTTGGCGTCCCCCACCGGCGTCGCGGTGGCGTGCGGGTTGATGTAGTCGATCGGTGCGCCCTTCAGCCCCTCGATCGCCTGACGCATGCAGCGGATCGCGCCCTCGCCGGACGGGGCGACCATGTCGTAGCCGTCCGAGGTGGCACCGTAACCGGCGATCTCGCCGTAGATCTTCGCGCCGCGGGCCTTGGCATGCTCGTATTCCTCGAGCACGAGGACGCCGGCGCCACCGGCGATGACGAAGCCGTCGCGATTGGCGTCGTAGGCGCGCGAGGCCCGGGCCGGCGTGTCGTTGTAGCGCGAGGACATGGCGCCCATGGCATCGAACAGAACCGACAGGGTCCAGTCGAGATCCTCGCAGCCGCCGGCGAAGATGATGTCCTGCCGCCCGCCCTGGATGACCTCGGCCGCATTGCCGATGCAATGGTTCGAGGTCGCGCAGGCCGAGGAGATCGAGTAGTTCACGCCCTTGATCTTGAACCAGGTCGCCAGGGTCGCCGAGGCGGTGGAGGACATCGCCTTCGGCACGGCGAAGGGGCCGACGCGCTTGGGGCCCTTGTCCACCGCGATGGCGGCGGATTCGACGATGACCTTCGTGGACGGGC
>JAKONB010000275.1 GCA_022702195.1 Beijerinckiaceae bacterium
GCGTCGGCGGCTTCGGTCGCCGCCGCCCCGGGCGACGGCTCGTTACGACCATGGGCTCGGGACAGGGCGGCGTGTTCGGGGGAGGAAATGCCCCCGCCGACCGACCCGTTTGCTGGGCCGATGGGGATAGCTGCGGCGCCGCCCACTAGGAGGCGGCGTGCGACGAGAGGCTCGCTCGGAAGCGACCGAGGTCTTGCGTAGGCCCGGCCGGTCTTAGCGTCAGCACGAGACCCGTTGGAGACACCGCGACGCGAGAACGGCCCCGGCGGAAACGCCGGAGCCCGGGACGCCGGGGAACCGGCAACAAACATAAGCGCTGAGATGGGTTCCGCGGCGTCCCGCGTCCCCGTTTTGGGGTTTTCTTAGGCCATGCCCCCGGCGCGAAAACCGCGCGCGGGGGTGAAGGGGTATGGAGAGTTCAGGTCGAAGGGGCACGCCCGACCCCGCCTCCCCGACGGGGAACGCCGCCGCGCCCCTGCCTGTCCGGCGCGAAAGCGACGCCGGACCGTCCCACGCGGAAGGATCAAACGGAGTTCGTATGACGCGTCCGGTCTTCCGCTTCGCGCCGAGCCCCAACGGCCGGCTCCATCTCGGCCACGCCGTCTCGGCGCTGCTCAATGCCGATCTCGCCGACCGGATGAACGGGCGCCTCCTCCTGCGCATGGAGGATATCGATCCCGGGCGCTCGCGGCCCGAATGGGCCGCGGCGATCCGCGAGGATCTCGCCTGGCTCGGCCTGCGCTTCGAGGAACCGGTCCGGCATCAGTCGCAGCACCTCGCGACCTATCGGCGTCAGGTGGAAGCCCTGGCCACCGCGGGGCTCGCCTATCCGTGCTTCTGCTCGCGCCGGGACATCGCCGCCGCCGTCGCGGACCGATCCGCCACCACGGGACGGCCGGCCCCGCGCGACCCGGACGGCGGGCCGCTCTATCCCGGCACCTGCCGTCACCTCACCCTGTCCGAGATCGCCGCGCGCCGGGCCGCCGGAGCCCCGCATACCTGGCGTCTCGCCATGGACCGCGCCCTCGCGGTCGCCCCCGGCTCGTTCCACATCCACGCCTTCGCCGATCCCGATCGCCCTGCCGCCCGGGAAGGCGTTCGGCCGATCGGATCCGTCACGCCGGTCGCACAGGAGAGGGGAGGGGGGATCGCCAACCCCTCCCGGTGGGGCGACGCGGTGATCGCCCGACGCGACGTTCCGACGAGCTATCACCTCGCCGTGGTGATGGACGACGCCGTCCAGGGCGTGACCCATGTGGTCCGGGGGGCCGACCTCCTGGCCGCCACCGATCTCCACCTGCTGCTCCAGGCCCTGATCGGCGTACCGTCGCCCGCTTATCGGCACCACCCGCTCATCCGCGACCCGAGCGGCGAGAAACTGGCGAAGTCGCGGGGCTCGCAATCCCTGGCCGATCTCCGGGCGGCCGGGATCACGCCGGAGGAAATCCGCCGACGGTTCGGCTTTCGCGCGTGAGTGTCCCTCAGGACGCTCGGTGCGCCGTCCTGCGTCCAGCGAGAAACGGCGAGGCGCCCTGAAGGCCGGTTGCCGCGTGTGGACGGCTCAGCGCACCGCGTCGCGCTGGGCCATCGCCGTGGCGCTGCGGGCCTTCTGCATCGTCCCGTCGATCTGCTCGCGCTGGCGGTTGAACTCGGCCAGCATGCGTCCGTCCAGTTCGCGCCCACGCGGCACGCGAATCTTCATCGGATCGACGAAGTGGCCGTTGATGATGACCTCGTAGTGGAGGTGCGCACCGGTGGAGAGGCCCGTCGAGCCGACATAGCCGACGATCTGACCCTGCCGCACCCGGGCTCCCGCGCTGATCCCGCGTCCGAAGCCCGACATGTGATTGTAGGTGGTGACGTAGCCGTTGATGTGCTGGAGCTCGACCCGCCTGCCATAGCCCGACGACCATTCCGCCTTGATCACCGCGCCGTTGCCCGCCGCCATGATCGGTGTGCCGATGGGGTTCGACCAGTCGCCGCCCGTGTGGAGCTTGGCGTAGCCGAGCACCGGATGGCGCCGATACCCGAAGCCCGAGCGCATGATGCCGTCGGCGATGGGCTTGCGCATGAGGAACTTCTTGAGGGAGCGCCCCTGCTCGTCGAGATAATCGATGGTGCCGTCGTCGGGGGACTGGAAGCGATAGACCTTGCGGACCTCTCCCCCGAGATTGAGGGAGGCGTAGAGCAGGTCCGGCCGCTCCGCCGCGCCCTGTCCGGCATCCTCGTCGAAGGTGTAGAACACGTCGAGCGCGTCCCCCGCCGAGATGCGGCGCTGGAAATCCACGTCGTAGCCGAAGACCCGCACGATGTCCTCGACCGTCGTGCGGGGGAGTTCGTGGCGCGCCGCCGTCTCGTAGAGACTTTGATAGAGGCGCGGCCCGGAGCCGCCATCCTCCTCGCCATCCTCGGCATTGTCGGCCGCCACGGGCGATTTTCGCGAGGGGGCATCCTCCGTGGGGGGGGCCACGGAGACGAAGGCGCCACGATCGTTGATCGCCGCGATCCCCTCGATCCCATTCTCGCCATAGAGCGTGACCCGCGTCACCTGACGCGGATCGCCGGGTTTCGGGCCGGGCGCCACCTGCACGCGGAATTGCTGGCCCTCGGCAAGGCCACCGACGCGCTCCCGGCCGCCCAGGGCGGCGACGATTCCGCGGATCTGCTCGTCGCTCGCCCGGCCGGCATTCTTCAGGGCCGCGTCCAGGGTCTCCCCGCGCCTGAGCGCCAGGTCGCGATCCTCCACCAGGGGCGCTTCGCCCGCGGCCGAGCCGGTCTTGGCGAGCTTCGTCACGTTCTCGGGCACCACCAGGACATCGATGGCCTTGAACGGCGAGGGGTCGCCCGCCGGCCGGGCGCCCTCATCGGGATCCGGATTGGTCATGCTCTGCTGCAGCGTGCGGGACAGCATGATCTGCGGTGCGATCGGGAGGGCGGTGCGTCGGCCGGCCTCCGCCGTCATGCGCCGCTCCTCCTCGATCTGCGCGAGCACGTCCTCGTCGGTGAGGGCGGGGGCGCCGGATTCAACATCGAGACCGGCGAGCTCGCGTTTCACCACCGAGACTTCCGCACCGGGTCCCTCGGCCAGGTTCGGTTCCGGAGCCCGTTCCGCCGGCTCGGTCGAGGCGAACTTCATCGGGTCGAAGCGCGGCACCTCCGGGGCGAACACGCCGGTCGTCATCGAGAGGGCCGTCGAGATCCGCACGAAGGGCCGGACCTTGATGATCTCGCGGTCCGCGAGCCGAACCGTCACGGGCGCGCGGAAGCTCTGCTTGGCGGAGGCAATCATGAGGTTGCGCACGAGCCGGTCGCCCTTGCGCGCGAGGTTGGCGATCCCGTCACTGAAGGCAGGGCGCACCGCCACCGAGGCCCGCTCGGGGATGGCCGCAAAGGAGACATCGCTCTGCAGCGACACGTGAAGCGCCGCGCCGATGAGGCCGGCCCCGGTGAGGCCGGTGAGCGCGCTGGCGCAGAGCCAGCGCAGGTTGACCTCGCGCCGGTCGATGCGGGTGGCGTCGGGGCCGAGCAGGTCGAGGGGCGGCTCGCTCCCGTTGCGAGAGCGGGAGGCGGGACGGATGTCCGGCGATCCGGTGGGCGTACCGATCTTGAGACGTCCGCGCTTCACGTTAATTCCTCGGGAACGGAGCCGAACCGGCATCCCTGTCCTGGCGGGGCGGCGGTTCCGGATCGATCATACGGTATCCGCGCGTCGCGGAGGAGGCTTCGATGTCCGAGGCCGGCGTGTCGAGATTGAGGCGCCGCGCGCCAGACGGCATCGATTTCCAGAGCATGACCGCGGGATGGCCGGACATCGCTCGAACCGCTCTGGGTCACGGACCTGTCTTGGAAACTTTGCTCGTCCGTCATTTTGGGATTGACGGGTGTGGGGGTGGTGACTAGAAGGCTGTTCATCGGCGGCGGCCAGCGGTTCTTTGGAACGGGCGGGGCTGCGGC
>JAKONB010000290.1 GCA_022702195.1 Beijerinckiaceae bacterium
GCCCTGTCGCGCCCGAAGGTGCGCCTCACCCTGGTGGGCCGCGCCGACAAGACCGCCGCGGTCCTGGCCGCCGAGGCCGCCAACCGCACCGGCCTCGTCACCACCGAGACCGGAGCCCCCGTGGAGCCGGCCCCGGAGGCGGCGTCCCCCGCCGAGGCCGAGCGGCCGCCGGTGCGGATCATCGCCCCCAACCTGTTCGTGGTCCAGGGCCGGACCGGCACGCCGTAATCCCGGCTCGGCCGACGGCCAAAAGCGCAGGGTCTCGGGAACCATCTCGCCCGCACCCGGTTCCGAAGGCCACGTCAACGACCGTGAGTGCCCTGCGATGCGGACAGCCCGCCTGCTTCTCCTGACCGGTACGATCCTGCCGGCCCTCGTCCTCTCCGGACCGGGCGCGGCACGGCCTGGATTCGCGGGGGGCGGCGAGATCCAGTTGGCGCAGGGCGGGCCGGATGACGGGCCGCGTGGCGGTCCCGGTCCGCGTCCCGAGCGTGGTCCGCCCGGCGAGCGCGCGGCGCCCCCCGCCCCCCGCGAGCGACCCGAGCCGCGCCAGGAGCGTCCGGAGCCCCGGCAGGAGCGTCCGGAACCCAGGCAAGAGCGTCCCGAGCCGCGCCGGGAACGCCCCGAGCCGCGTCAGGAGCGTCCTGAACCCCGCCCGGACCGGCCCGAGCCGCGTCAGGAGCGTCCAGAGCCGCGCCGGGACCGGCCGGAGCCCCGCCAAGAGCGGCCGGAGCCCCGCCAAGAGCGGCCGGAGCCCAGACAGGAGCGGCCGACGCCCCGCCCGGACCCGGGTGAGGAGCGTGCGCCCGCCGGCCGCCCGGCCCCTCGCCAACCCGATGTCCCACGCCCGGCTGCCGAGCCTCCCGCTCCGCCGGCGGCGCGCGAGCGCGGCCCGGATCAGGCTCCCGGTCGGCCCCCCGGGCCGGCCCGCCGTGCACCCGCCGAGGATGCCGCGCCGGATCGCCCCGGCGCGCCCGAGCCCAGCCGCCGCAATCCCGAGGGCGGCCCGGGGCCGCGTCAGGCTCCGCCGGCCCCGGTCCAGCCCGGCACCCCGACGCCGCCCAATCCCGCCAATCCGGCGAACCCGGCCGTGCCGGGCGCCGCGCAGCCCAATCGCCCGGCTGCACCCGCCCAGCCGCAGATCGCCCCGAATCAGGCTCCGCCGGCCCCCGCCCCGGTCCCGGCGACGCCGGGTCAGCCAGGCCCAGCCGGTCCGAACGGTCAGGCCGCCCCGCCTCCGCCGCCGAATGCCCGTCCGGGCGTGCCCGGCCGCCCCTTCACGCCCCCCGGCGCTCCGGCCCCGGATGGCCGGCCCGGCGAGCCCGGTCCGGGCGCTCCGCCTCCGCCCCCCGGCGCGCCCGACCGCGAGGCCGACCGGCCCGGCCCACGCGGCGGCAACCTCCGCGACGACGATCGGCGCGGTCCCCCCGACCGGGCGGGAGAATTCGATCGGCGCGGCATCGACGACCGGCGCGAGGACCGCGCGCGGCGCGATGCGTTCGAGCGCGGCGGCCCGCGCGAGGGCTTCAACGTGCCCGGCCGCCCCGGCTACATCTCCGGCGGATTCCGCGCCGATGACGACGACGTGCGCAGCTACGATCAGGTCCGCCGCGACCGCCGCGAGTTCCAGGAGGACGGCCGCACCTATATCCGCGAGCCCGGCCGCATCATCGTGCGCGACCGCGACACCTACTTCATCCGCCACGACGAGAACGAGCGCTTTCGCGATCTCGACCGCGGCGCCTATCGCAGCGAGCGGCGCGGCGGCGACACCATCACCTACCTGGACCGGCCCGGCGGCGAGCAGATCGTCACCATCGTCGATGATGACGGACGGCTGGTGCGCCGGTCGCGCCGGTTCCGCGACGGCCGCGAGGTGGTGCTGATCGACAACGGGTTCGCGGGTCCGCGCCGGCCGGTCTACGACGACGTGGTCGATCTGCCGCCGCCGGACATCCGCATCCCGCGCGACCGCTACGTGGTGGATTACGACGGCGCCGACGAGCGCACCGTGTACGAGACCCTCATCGCCCCGCCGGTGGTGGCCGTGGACCGGCGCTACACCCTCGATCAGGTGCGCTACAGCCCGCAGCTGCGCGCCCGCATGCGCAGCGTCGACATCGACACGATCAACTTCGACACCGGCTCCTTCACGGTGACGCCGGATCAAGCCGCGCGCCTCTCCACCATCGCGGCGGCGATGAACCAGGCGATCAGGGCCAACCCGCAGGAGGTGTTCCTCATCGAGGGCTACACCGACGCGGTGGGGGCGGATGTCGACAACCTCTCGCTCTCCGACCGCCGGGCGCAATCGGTGGCGACCGTGCTGACCCAGTCCTTCCAGGTCCCGCCGGAGAACCTGACCACCCAGGGCTACGGCGAGCAATATCTGAAGGTGAACACCCAGAGCGCGTCGCGCGAGAACCGCCGCGTCACGGTGCGGCGCATCACCCCGTTGATCCAGCAGCAGGGAGCGGCTCAGGCGGCCCCGCCGCGCTGACCACCGGGCGGGCCTGACCTGCCGGAGCATCGTCCCGGACATCGGATCCGGGACGATGCTCCGGCCCCTCGCTGTGTCCTCCCCGTATGGTCCCGGGACGATGCGCGTGCGTCCTCATCCGACCGGGGCCGTTTTCGAATGGCGGGTCGGGTGTATACCACCCGCGATCGTCGGGTCGCCGACGGTCGGAGGCATGGCGCGGTCTCGCCATCAGGACAGGAGCCGGCATGGACGAGGCGAGCGACCGCTTGATCGAGGCCGGGACGCCGGTCTTCCGCCGCACCACCCTGGCGCTCGCGGCGGCCGGGTTCTCCACTTTCGCGGTGCTCTACGGGGTGCAGCCGCTGCTGCCGGTCTTCGCCGACACGTTCGGCGTGTCCCCCGCCGAGAGCAGCCTCGCCCTGTCGCTGCCCTGCGCGATGCTGGCTTTCGCCCTCCTGGTGGTGAGCCCGCTCTCCGAGGTGCTCGGGCGCAAGCCCGTGATGATGGCCTCGCTCTTCGCCTCCGCCCTCCTCACCCTGGTGGCGGTGCTGGTGCCGAGCTGGCACGGGTTCCTGGTCCTGCGGGCGCTCACGGGGCTCGCCGCCAGCGGTCTGCCGGCGGTGGCGATGGCCTATGTCAGCGAGGAGATGCACGGGCGCGCCATCGGCCTGTCGATGGGCCTGCTGATCGGCGGCAACGCGCTGGGCGGCATGGTCGGGCGGTTGATCGCCGGGATCATCGCCGACCACGCCTCCTGGCGCTGGGGGCTGGGCACCATCGGGGTGCTGGCCCTCCTGGCCGCCGTGGCGTTCTGGGCGAGCCTGCCGCCCTCGCGGGGCTTCACCGCCAACCGGATGCGCTGGCGCGAGGTGCCCGGCAGCTTCGGCCAGCATTTTCGCGATCCGGGCCTGCCCTGGCTCTTCGCCGAGGCGTTCCTGCTGATGGGCGGCTTCGTCAACGTCTACAACTACATCGGTTTTCGCCTGCTCGACCCGCCCTTCTCCCTGAGCCAGAGCGCCATCGGAGCGATCTTCGTGGTCTACCTGTTCGGCACGGTCTCGTCGGCGCTGACCGGCGAGATCGCCAGCCGCCTCGGGCGTCGGAAGGTGCTGTGGCTGGCGATCCTGCTCGGGCTCGGCGGCATCGGCCTCACCCTGTCGAGCCACCTCTGGCTGATCATCGCCGGCATCGTCCTCGTCACGGTGAGCTTCTTCGGCGCCCATTCGGTGGCCAGCAGCTGGATCGGCCGGCGCGCCCTGCGCGACCGCGCCCAGGCCTCCTCGGTCTATCTGTGCCTGTATTATCTCGGTTCGTCGGTGCTCGGCACGGCGGGCGGCTGGTTCTTCGCCCATGCGGGCTGGACCGGCGTCGCCCTGTTCTTCGCCACCCTCTACGGCCTGGCGCTGGCCATCGCCCTGCACCTGTCGCGCCTGCCGCCCCTGGTGCCGGCCGATTCGTGAGCGCCCTTCGGCAAGGCAGGCCGCGGCTGCGTTCGGGCGCCGCGCGGGCTCAATCGGCCCGGAGGCCGAGGCGGCCCGCCGGCGCCCGCAGGACCATGCGCGGGGGGACGACGGCGACGTTCCAGAGCCGCGCCTCGGCGTAGCGCAGCCGCACCTCGCCCGCCTCCTCCGGCCCCTGGACGCAGCCCTCCAGGGCCAGGACCAGGGTCGGGGCCGGCGGGTGCCGTCGGCCGGCGGTGTCGATCGCCACGGTGAGCGCCTCGAGGCTGCCCGCCTCGAAGGTCTCGAACGCGGTCATCAGGCCTTCGATCTCGACTCCGTCCAGGGCCAGCACGAGGCCGATCCGGGAGGCCGGGGCGGCGGGGCCGGTCACCGGCCCGTCCCGCAGCAGGGTCAGCGCGAAGCGCGGCCGGCCCTCGGCCGGATAGGCCCGGCAATGCGCCTCCGGCAGGCCGGCGAGCGGCACCCAGAGGCGCGGATCGCCCGCGGCGGCCGTGGCGATGCGGCCCTCCGCGCGCCCGTCGAGGCGATAATGCAGCAGGGGGTTGAGGCCCGAGGCCCGCACGTCGTCGTAGCGCAGCAGGTACATCTGCGTGCTGAAGACGGGGCTCGGATCGAGGCCGGCCCGGGCGCCGACGGTGAGGTAGTGACGCAGGGGATCGAGGCGCGTGGCCCCGCTCTGGCGCCGGTAGAACGCCGTGTCGAAATCCGCGTTGGGATCGTGGCCGAGGGCCGCGCCGCGCCAGACGTAATCCAGGAACGGGTCGATGCCGAAGAAGGCGACCCTCGGATGTCTGGCGAGATAATAGGCTCCGTCGAACAGCCGCGGCACCGGCCCGATGACGAGGCGGCGCAGGGCGGCGGTGAGGTGGCGGATGCCGCGTTGGATCCGGACGGCCCGGGCGGTCATGCGGGGCGCGTCCCCTCGCACAGGTCCCGCAGGATGGCCCGGTAGCAGACCGGATCCCATTCGTCCCGGATCCGGGTGAAGCCGTTCCGTTGAACCGCGCTCCAGGTCTCGGCCTCCTCGTGCAGCCGCACGAGGCCTTCGGCGAACCCCTGCGGATCGCGCCAGTCGCGCACCAGATATCCGGTCCCGTTCGGCCAGCCGATCTGCTCCGCGAGGATCGGGGTGACGATTCCGGGCAGTCCCTGCGAGGCGGTCTTGTGGACCTTGTGCGGGATGCCGGCGGCGAACCGGGTCGGCGCGACGCTGACGCGCGCGGCGTCGAAGAGCGGGCGGGTATCGGCCACCCAGCCATGGACGGTGACGCCCGGCCGGCTCAGGCGCGCCCGGATCGACGGTGCCGTCACGCCGACGATGGTCATCCGCGCCTCCGGCAGGGACGCGCGCACGGCTGGCCAGACCTCCGCGAAGAACCAGTCCAGCGAGTCGATGTTGGGCTGCTTCTCGCGAGCGAGGGAACCGATGAACAGGAAGCCGGACCGGGCGGCGTGGCCGGGCGCATCCAGGCGCGGCACCATGGTGTGCCCGAGCACCACCGGATCGAGGCGTCCGTAGCGCGTGAGCAGCCGGGCATCGGACGGCGAGACGCACACCACGCGGTCGGCCAGGGCGAAGTTCCGGATTTCCCGGGCGGAGGCCCGGGACAGCATCGCCGCCGTCGCCGGGTGTCCGTCGAGGGACTGCCCGACGAAATCGCGCAGGGCGAACAGCGATTCGCAATCGAACACGACGCGGGTGCGTCCCAGGGAGCGGGGATCGCGCCCGAGATCGCCCAGGATCCGGGTGACCAGATCGATATGCGGCGGCCGGCTGACCCAGAGCACGTCGAAGGCGTCCGGCCGGTCCAGGAAGAGGCGGCGCAGACCCGTCTCGCCGCAGGGCTCGATCACCGTGATGCGGGAGGAGAGGTCGCGATAGCGGGCCTCCGGCGTCTCCGCCTCGCCGTGGACCGAGCAGAAGGTCACCGCGTAGCCGAACTCGGCCATGAGGTTGAGGAGGGTGTTGGCCCGCGGCAATCCGGCGCCGAGATGCTGATGCGGGGTCCGGTCGTCGATATAGAGCACCCGCAAGGGCGTGCCCGCCGTCCCTGGCCCGTCCTGGAGCTCCCATGCCTGCGTCATCGCACGCGCCGCGTGCGGGCCGGGCGAGCGCGCGCTCTCATGTGGCGATCCGGGCCGAGGTCGCGACGGCCGGCGCGAGCAGCAGGACCCGGTCGGGCGGATGGCCTGCCGGCCCTCCCCAGGCGGGTTCCAGGGTCAGTTCGGTCTCGGGGGCCGGTCCGAAGCGCCGGAGCGCCCGGACGACCCGGGCGCAGGACCAGATCCCGCCGGCGCGAATCAGCAGGTAATCCGGAATCGCCCCGCCCGAGAGTCCGGCCCGGGTATCGGTATCCCTGGCGAGGGTCAGGACCGGTGCGTCGGCCGCCACGGGCCAGGCCGACAGGATCGGCGCGAAGGGCGTGACGAACGGTGCGAGGCAAGCGAAATTCCCGGGGGTGATCGCGGTCAGCACCGCTTCGCACAGGATGTCGCGCTCCGGCAGGGCAAGCGCGTCGAGGGGGCGGACGGGTGGGCAATCGACGATCAGGTCGTGGAAATGCGTCTCCACGGTGATCAGGCCCCCATCCGGAGGGCGGGCACCCTCCGGATAGGCGATGACCAGAAGGCAGCACAAGGCGGCGTCACCGCCGGGGCCGAACGCCCAGGTCACGAGCCGGGGCGCACCGGGGCCGCTGACGTCCAGCGGGATCGGGAAGGCGGTGGAGAGCGGATACCGGCACACGGACAGGCCCGCGCCCACGGCGAAGACGTGTCCGCTGGTCCGTCGCGCGGTCGCGCGGAGCGGAATCGTGGAGGGTGCGATCACGGGATACGGGGGGGCGACGATCTCAGGATCGGGAGCCGGCCGCGCCGAGGGCCGCCAGGATGCGCGCCCAGGAGCGCGTGCCCTTGTGGAAGCTCCTGAGGTCGTATTTCTCGTTGGGCGAGTGGATCCGGTCGTCGTCGAGCCCGAAACCGATGAGCAGCGTGTTGCGATCGAGCAGCCGCTTGAAATCGCCGACGATGGGGATCGAGCCGCCGGCCCCGATGGTCACGGCCGGCACCCCCCATTCCTCGGCCAGGGCCGCGCGGGCGGTCTCGAGCTCGGGCATGTCGAAGGGCAGGCTGATGGCGCGGCTGCCCTTGTAGCAGGTCACCTCCACCGAACAGTCGGCGGGGATGCGGTCGCGCACGAAGGCCTCGAAGCTCTTTGCCAGCGCCTCCGGGTCCTGGTCGTCCACCAGGCGGAACGAGACCTTGGCGCTGGCCTGGCCGGCGATCACCGTCTTGGTGCCCTCGCCGGTATAGCCGCCGATGATGCCGTTCACGTCGCAGGCCGGGCGCGACTGGATCAGCTCGATGAGCATGCGGCCGCGCTCGCCGGCCGGCTCGGACAGGCCGATGGGGCCGAGGAACTTCTCGGGGGTGAAGTCGAGGCCGCGCCACTGGTCGAGGATCGCGTGCGGCGTCTCGCGCACGCCGTCGTAGAAGCCCGGCAGCGTCACCTTGCCGTCCGCGTCGTGCAGGTCGGCGATGATCTTGGACAGGACGTGGATCGGATTGCGCGCCGCGCCCCCGAAGAAGCCCGAATGCAGGTCGCGATCGGCGCAGGTGACCTTCACCTCGAAATAAGCGAGCCCGCGCAGGGAGGTGGTGATGGCCGGCGTCTGCGCGTTCCACATGCTGGTGTCGCAGACGAGCACGATGTCGGCGGCGAGTTTGTCGCGATTCTGCGCCACCCATTCGGGCAGGCCCTGCGAGCCGTTCTCCTCGGCGCCCTCGATCAGGAGGGTGACGCCGCAGGGGAGGTCCCCCGCCATCGCCTTGAAGGCGCGGCAGGCCTCCACGAAGGTCATCACCTGGCCCTTGTCGTCGGAGGCGCCGCGGGCGACGATCTGCTTCTCGCCCCTGGCGTTCAGGGCGATGCGCGGCGCGAAGGGCGGCGTCTCCCACAGGGTCTCCGGGTCCACCGGCTGCACGTCGTAATGGCCGTAGAACAGCACGTGCGGCGCGCCGGGCTTGGGCGCATGCGCCAGCACCACCGGATGCAGCGAGGTCTCGTGGATGCCGGTCTCGAAGCCGAGCGCCGTCAGCGTGCCGGCGAGCCACTCCGCCGCCTCGCGGCAATGGCCGGCAAAGGCCGGATCGGTGGAAATGGATGGGATGCGCAGGAAGGCGAACAGGCGCTCCAGGGCGTTGTCGAGATCGCGGTCGATGTCGTCGAGAACCGGGTCGAGCGCAGCCATCGGGGTTCCTTCGCCTGGATTCGAGTCCGCGTTACCCGACGGCGGCCGGAGGCGTAAACCCTGCGGAGACAAGAATCCGCGCGCGGGGAGCCCCGAGGCGGGCAGGGCACCCAGGGAACAGGTCCAATCTGGAACGGTTATCGAGAAGACGGGCCGCCGATGGACGATCTTTCCCATCCTGGCCGGTTCCAGACCTCTCGAAACCCGGTGGATGTCGATCTCCGCCCCCATTCACGGACTTGCCCATGCTCATCGAAAGCGGCTCGCCCGGCGCGGCCGGCACAATCGGCATCACGCTGACGATCAACGGCCAGGCCCGCACCCTCCAGGTCGCCCCCTGGACAACCCTCCTCGATCTCCTGCGCGAGGATCTCGATCTCACCGGCACCAAGAAGGGGTGCGACCACGGCCAGTGCGGCGCCTGCACCGTGCTGGTGGACGGCACGCGCATCAATGCCTGCCTGGCGCTGGCGGTGATGAAGGACGGTGCCAGCATCACCACCGTGGAGGGGTTGGCGCAGGAGGGCGGGCTGCACCCGCTCCAGGCGGCCTTCGTGGAGCACGATGCGTTCCAGTGCGGCTACTGCACCCCGGGTCAGCTCTGCTCGGCGGTGGGGATGATGGCCGAGGGCCATGCTCACTCGCGCGAGGAAATCCGGGAGGCGATGAGCGGCAACATCTGCCGCTGCGGCGCCTACACCAACATCGTCGATGCCATCGAGGATGTGATGCACCAGGGGGCGCCCGATGAACCGCTTCGAGTACGTCCGCGCCGGCACGGTGGCGGAGGCGGTCGGCGCCTTC
>JAKONB010000300.1 GCA_022702195.1 Beijerinckiaceae bacterium
CGGGCGATGTCGCCGATCTCGTCCCGACGGGTCGCGGCGGTGAGGCCGACACTCATATCGCCGCTCGCCAGCCGGGTCGTGTCGTGGGTCAGCCGCATCAATGGCCGGGACAGGTTGCCAGCGATCCACCAGGCCGTGCCGAGCCCGGCCAGGACCACCGCGCTGCCGAGCCCGAGCATCACCTGAATCTTCCAGGTCGTCGTCTCGCGGGTCGCTTGGATCTGCGCCCGCGCATCTTCGGCGGCCAGCGCGACGGCCTCGTCCAGGCGCTGCCGCAGACGCTGACTCCGCTGCGCCATCCGCTCCAGGGTCGGGACCTCCCGAGCCGTCCTGAGGCCGAGCAGAACCTCGGCGTCGGCCCGCCACTGCGCCGCCTCGGCTTCCGTGCCGCGCGAGAGGGTTTGCATCCGCTCCGACAGGGCGACGGTGGTCAGGCGCCCGAGCAGGGCCGTCAGCCGGTCGCCCGCCGCCGTGAACTCGGTGCCGACCGGCGCCATGTCGATGAGATCGGTCATCGCGCTCACCCGTGCGACGAGGTCCTCCATCCGGCGGAAGCGGTCGCGGGCCGCGCGGCTCGCCTCGTTCGCCTCGGTGGTCCGCTCGGCGAGGGTCGACAGGTCACCGACCGCCGTCAGGCCGAGCAGGCCGGTCATGCCCGCCAGGAGGCCCGCCAGGAGCATGAAGCCGAGGAGCGGAAGCAGGATCTTGTAGCGGATCGACATCGGGGTGCGTCCTGTCTCGGGTGTCAGTTCGGCAGGTTCGGCAGGGCGATGCGGGTTTGCTCCGCCGTCAGGGAGCGCAGGAAGGCGATCAGATCCTCCCGCTCCTGGGGGGAGAGCGTAACGGGTTTCATCAGCGGCGATTTCGAGGGACGCGCGAGTCCTCCGGTCTCGTAGAAGGCGATGATTTCCTCGAGATTGGCGAATTGCCCCGCATGCCCGAAAGGGGCGCGATAAGTCAGGTTGCGCAGGCCCGGCGTCTTGAACGCATGCATTGTGAGCGGTCCGTCGGGATCGAAGGCCGCGCGGCCGATATCCTGCGTCGGGATGCCCAGATCGTGGAACTTGTTGTCGGTGAAGTTCCAGCCAGTATGGCAGGAGGCGCAACCGGTCTTGCCGGTGAACAGTGTGAAGCCGCGCTGAGCAGAGAACGAAATTGCTGCATCGTCTCCCTCGATCCAGCGGTCGAAAGGAGCCCATCCCGACACGATCGTCCGCTCGTAGGTGGCGATCGCCGTCAGGATGTTGTCCTGCGTGACGCCGTTCCGCGGAAACAGCTTGCCGAACCACGCCTTGTATTCCGGCGTGTTGTTCAGACGGGCGATGATCTCCGGAAACTTCCCGTCCATCTCGGCATCGGCCATGATCGGTCCCATGGCCTGGGTCTCGAGGTTCGGAGCGCGTCCATCCCAGAACAGCGTCGGGATCCAGGCCGCGTTGAGCACGGTCGGTGCTTTGCGCGCCAAGGGCTTGTTCGTGGCCCCGATCGCGCCCGGCACCGGCACCTCGAATCCGAAGGATGGGTTGTGGCAGCTCGCGCAGCTGAGGTTCTGCTTGCCGCTCAAGCGCGGATCGAAGAACAGCATCTTGCCGAGGGTCGCCATCTGGGGCGAGTAGGGTGTGTCATCGGGAAATGGGATCGATGTTGGGCGCCGATACTTGGCTTTTTCCGTCTCGATCTCGCTGGAATGGGCAGTGCCGAAAGCCAAAAGCCCCGCCGTCAGCAGGGTCCCTATGCGAACTGACAACATCTTTGGCCTTCGAGGGAGCGTGCCGGTCTTGTAGCGGGAGTCGCGTATTCTTCGTCAATTAGACAAATATATCTTAAAAATCAGTTGATTTATAAAGTATTTTTAATATCATGACTTGCGAACGTGCTGTACAATGTTCGGAAGATTTAATATAATATCTGAGTTGATGTTCGGGGTCCGCATCCGTCTTCGCAAAGGTCCGGGTCCCCCGGCCAGAGTTTAGGCGAACCGAACGCGGCCGGACGGTCCTTGCTGTGCGACCGCGATGACCTGTCCGTTCCAGGGATTGGCGATCGGATGGCGTCCGCCCTGCGCGAGTTGCTCATGAACCGCCACGCCCGCCACCTGCACCTGGAGCGGACTGCTGCCCTCCGCCGAGATGCCGGATCCGGTCCGGTCTCGGCCCGAGCCGCCGCCGGTCCCACCACCCCGCGCTTGGCGCAGGAGGCGGGCGCTGCTATCTGCGGCGTTCCAGTTTTCTCAGCCCCTTACGACCGTGCGCCGGGTTCATCCCCTGAGGACGCGCCGCGCGCGCCGGAGATCGCATCCTCGATGACCACGACCACCATCGACAACATCCGCAATTTCTCCATCGTCGCGCATATCGACCACGGCAAGTCGACGCTGGCCGACAGGCTGATCCAGACCACCGGCACCGTGGCCCTGCGCGATATGAGCGAGCAGATGCTCGACTCGATGGACATCGAGAAGGAACGCGGCATCACCATCAAGGCGCAGACCGTGCGCCTCGAGTACAAGGCCGAGGATGGCAAGACCTACATCCTCAACCTGATGGACACGCCCGGCCACGTGGATTTCGCCTACGAAGTGTCGCGCTCGCTGGCCGCCTGCGAGGGCTCGCTGCTGGTGGTCGATGCCTCCCAGGGCGTGGAGGCCCAGACGCTCGCCAACGTCTACCAGGCTCTCGACGCCAATCACGAAATCGTTCCCGTTCTCAACAAGATCGACCTGCCGGCGGCCGAGCCGGACCGTATCAAGCAGCAGATTGAGGAGGTGATCGGCATCGACGCCTCCGAGGCCGTGGCGATCTCGGCCAAGAGCGGCCTCAACATCGAGGCGGTGCTGGAGGCTATCGTCACCCGCCTGCCGGCGCCCAAGGGCGACCGCGACGCACCGCTCAAGGCGCTGCTCGTCGATTCCTGGTACGATGTCTATCTTGGCGTCGTGGTGCTGGTGCGCATCGTCGATGGCGTGCTCAAGAAGGGCATGAACATCCGCATGATGCGAGCCGACGCCGTCCACGGGGTCGATAAGATCGGCGTGTTCCGGCCCAAAATGGCCGACATCGCCGAGCTCGGCCCCGGTGAGGTCGGCTTCTTCACGGGCTCGATCAAGGAGGTGGCCGACACCCGCGTCGGCGACACGCTCACCGAGGACAAGCGCCCCTGCAAGGAGATGCTGGCGGGCTTCAAAGACGTGCAGGCGGTGGTGTTCTGCGGCTTGTTCCCGGTGGACGCCGCGGAGTTCGAGACCCTGCGCAGCGCCATGAGCAAGCTGCGCCTCAACGATGCGAGCTTCTCCTACGAGATGGAGACCTCTGCGGCGCTGGGCTTCGGCTTCCGCTGCGGCTTCCTCGGGCTGCTCCATCTCGAGATCATCCAGGAGCGCCTGGAGCGTGAATTCAACCTCGACCTGATCTCGACGGCGCCGAGTGTGGTCTACCGCTTGCAGATGACGGACGGCACCACCAAGGAGCTGCACAACCCGGCCGACATGCCGGACGTGATGAAGATCACCGCCATCGAGGAGCCATGGATCCGCGCCACGATCCTCACCCCCGACGAGTATCTCGGCGGTGTGCTCAAGCTGTGCCAGGACCGCCGCGGCACGCAGGTCGACCTCAACTACGTGGGCAAGCGCGCCATGGTCGTCTACGACCTGCCGCTGAACGAGGTGGTGTTCGA
>JAKONB010000316.1 GCA_022702195.1 Beijerinckiaceae bacterium
ACACGGGCGCCCATACCTGGCGGGTCGCGCGCTATAGCGAAGTCATCGCCGAGCGGCTCGGCCTGCCGCACGAGTTCTGCCGGCGCCTCTACCTCGCGGCCCCGCTGCACGATGTCGGCAAGGTCGCCGTGCCGGACGGCATCCTGCTCAAGAAGGGTTCCCTGACGCCGGACGAGTTCGCGGTGGTGCGGACCCATACGGAGATCGGCCGGCGCATCCTCGAAGGCAGCGCCTCCGAGTTGATCCAGATGGGCGCCGAGATCGCGGAATCGCATCACGAGAAATGGGACGGCACCGGCTACCCGAATGGCCTCGCGGGCGAGGCGATCCCCCTCTCCGCCCGCATCCTCGCGGTGGCCGACGTCTTCGACGCCCTCACCACCCAGCGCCCCTACAAGGCCGCGATGCCCCTCGACGAGGCCCGGAGTGCCATTGCGGAGCAGCGGGGCCGCCACTTCGATCCCGCCTGCGTGGACGCTTTCATGGAGTGCTGGGACGATGTCGTGCGGATCGCCGCGATGACGACCTCCCACAATTCGACCTTCACGGTCGTGACCGAGCCCTGGCTGCGGATCCCCGAACTGCCACGTGAAGTCGCGCGACAGGTCGCCTGATCTCATTTCCGCTTGATCGAAGCGGAGATGAGATCACCAAGCCCGCGCGGCGCCTGAGCGAAGCCCAAATCCGCCATCCCGAAGGGATCAATCGGATTTGGTATGAGCCGCACGGATCACGATGCCGGCGTCGCGGGCCACTCGCCGGCGCCGCGCCTTGACGCGCTCATGGCCCTGCCCCAGCACGGTGGGATGAGCTCTGCTTCCGCGCCGCGCTGGACCGTGTTCCGCAACGGCGATTTCCGCCTCTTCGGCACGGCGCGCATCCTCACCGGCCTCGCCTTCCAGATGCAGGCGGTGGCGGTGGGCTGGTTCGTCTACGATATCACCCGCTCGGCACTGGCACTGGGCCTCGTCGGGCTCGCGAGCTTCTTGCCCGCCATGCTCTCGGCCCTGGTCACGGGCCACGTCGCCGACACCTACGACCGGCGCCTCGTGGCGGCCTTGGCCTACGCCACCCTGGCGCTGGCCGATCTCGGCCTCCTCGCCGCGGCCCATTTCGGCACCACGACCCTGTGGCCGATCTACCTGCTGGTGGTCGTCATCGGCACGAGCCGGGCCTTCGCGAACCCAGCCCTCCAGGCCCTGCTGCCGACTCTGGTGCCCCGCCCCCTGTTCGGCCCGGCCATCGCCTGGAGCGCGTCGCTCTGGCAGAGCGCCTCGATCCTGGGCCCTGCCATGGGCGGCTTTCTCTACGTGTTCGGCCCCGCCGTGGTCTTCGGCGCGGCGGCGGGGAGCTTCGCGCTGGGGAGCGCGCTGATCCTCGCGATCCGCTTTCGCCCGACGCCAATCACCGAGCGGCCGCCCGTCACCTGGGAAACCCTGTCGGCCGGGCTCACCTACATCCGCACCCACCCCGTGGTGCTCGGCGCGATCAGCCTCGACCTCGTGGCGGTCCTGCTCGGGGGCGCCACCGCACTTCTGCCGATCTTTGCCGCGGAGGTGCTGCATGTCGGCCCGTTCGGCCTCGGCGCGCTGCGCAGCATGCCGGCGGCAGGTGCAGTGCTCACCGCGATCGCCCTGGCCTACTGGCCCCTGGAGCGCCATGCCGGCCTGCGCATGCTCCAGGCTGTGGGGATCTTCGGCCTCGCCACCGTGGGGTTCGGCCTCTCGACCTCGCTGCCCCTCTCCATGGCCTGCCTGTTCGTCACGGGCGCGGCCGACATGATCAGCGTCTTCGTGCGCCAGACCTTCGTCCAGGGCGAGACGCCGGATGCCATGCGCGGCCGGGTCTCGGCGGTGAATTCCGTCTTCATCGGCGCCTCGAACGAACTCGGCGAGTTCGAATCCGGCACTCTGGCCGCCCTCATCGGCGCCGTTCCGGCCGTGGTTGCGGGTGGCCTCGCGACGCTGATCGTCGCCGCGCTCTGGGGCCGGGTGTTTCCCGCGCTGCGAGCACGGGACCGGTTGCTACCGGCAGAGTGATGATCTGGGGAAGCCCCACACGATCCCATTTCGGGCACCGTGAGAGACGCCAAGGAGGGGATCATCTCACTTGCCCTCAGGCGTCCGACTCTTATCGGACGCCCACGCCATGACCTCCGCCTTCGGCTTCGTACGCCGGAGCACCGGTTTCGAGCGCGGCTGACGCGTCCGCCGCGCTCGCAGAAGGCTACTTGCCCGAGAGCAGCGGCGACCAGGTCGGGTCCGAGGCGTAGGACGGGGTCGGCACCGGTTGCTCGACCTTGCCGGTGATGTCGACCATGTAGAGTTTGCCGCCGCCCTGGCCGCCGGGATCGCGGAAGAACAGCACGTACTGGCCGTTGGGCGCGAAGGTCGGGCCCTCGTTGTGGAAGCCTTCCGTCAGCACGCGCTCGCCCGAACCGTCCGGCTTCATCACGCAGATGGCAAAGCCGCCTTTGCGCTGGCGCGTGAAGGCGATCAGATCGCCGCGCGGCGACCAGGCCGGCTGCGAGGCCGAGCCTTCGCCGAACGAGAGGCGGGTCGGCGTCCCGCCCGTGGCGCTCATGACGTAGATCTGCTGCGAGCCGCCGCGATCCGATTCGAACA
>JAKONB010000320.1 GCA_022702195.1 Beijerinckiaceae bacterium
GTCCTGGCCTTCCGCTCCAGCCGGCGCGCCGCAGATAATCCGTGGGGTGAGGGTGCGACGACACTGGAGTGGACCCTGTCCTCTCCGCCGCCCTTCCACCAGTTCGAGACCCTGCCCCGGATCGTCGAAGAGCCGGGTCACCACTGAACACGTTACCAGCTTCGAGGATTGCGAGGACCGCGCGAGCGGTCCTCGCTCTTTCCCGGAGTCCCCGGTCAAGCTTCGGGAGTTCGCTCCTCGAGTGTGCTGAGGTCTCCCGCAAAGGGCGGCGCCACGCGGCGCGATCTGAAGCCCCACCAAACACGAAAACCGTATCGGGACCCCATGACGAGCGTGTCGAACAGCCTATCCGCTGCCGCCGAGCCGCAAGTTCTGTCGCCGGTTGGCGGCGAGGTGTCGGATTTCTTCGCCCTGCTGAAGCCGCGGGTGATGATCCTTGTCATCTTCACCGCGCTCGTCGGCATGGTGGTCTCGAACGTCCATATCCAGCCGGTGGTCGGCTCCATCTCGCTGCTGATGATCGCTGTCGGCGCAGGTGCCTCCGGCTGTCTGAACATGTGGTGGGACGCGGACATCGACGCGGTGATGACCCGGACCGCAAAGCGTCCGATCCCGGATGGGCGCATCCGACCGGATGAGGCGTTGGCATTCGGCATCGTGCTGTCGGTCGGCTCGGTGCTGGTCCTCGGTCTCGCTTCCAACTGGGTGGCGGCCGGGCTCCTAGCCTTCACCATCGTGTTCTACGCGGTGGTCTATTCCATGTGGCTGAAGCGGGCGACGCCGCAGAACATCGTCATCGGCGGCGCCGCCGGCGCCCTCCCCCCGATCATCGGCCAGGCGGTGGTGAGCGGCACGGTGGGCATCGAATCGCTGGTCCTGTTCCTGATCATCTTCATCTGGACCCCGCCGCATTTCTGGGCGCTGGCCCTGATCAAGTCCGGCGAATACGCCAAGGCCGGCATCCCGATGATGCCGAACGTGGCTGGGCCGGATTCCACCCGTCGCCAGATCATCTACTATTCCCTGGTGCTGTTCCCGGTAGGTCTGGCCCCCGTCGCCCTCGGCTTCGGCGGCTGGCTCTACGCGGCCACCAGCTTCGTCGGCGGCCTCGGCATGATCGCCTTCAGCGTCCACGTCTTTCGCAACCGCGCGGGCGAGGCCGAACGCAAGGCGGCCATGGGCATGTTCGGCTTCTCGATCCTCTACCTGTTCCTGCTGTTCTCCGCCCTGCTGGCCGAGCACAGCCTCGGGCTGTTCCACCCGGTCCTGGGTTGAGCGCCGTGAACCAGAACCCCATGAACCAGAACCCGACCCCGCGCCGCCTGACCCCCGACGAGGCCAAGCGCCAGCGCAAGCGCTCCATCGCCATCGCGGCGGTTCTGTTCACCCTGGTGACGATCTTCTACGTGCTGACCATCGCCAAGCTCGGACCGCAGGTCCTCAATCGCCCGCTCTGAGCGCGGGTCACGCGGCGGACATCCGATGACCGAGAGACCCCAGACCCCGAGCCGCAATCTGGCCGTGACCGGGATGGCCTGCGCCGGCCTCGCCTTCGGCATGATCGGCCTCGCCTTCGCGTCGGTGCCGCTCTACGACATGTTCTGCAAGGCGACGGGTTACGACGGCACGCCGCGCCAGGGCCTCGCCCCGACGGCGACCGCGCTCGACGACAGCATGCTGGTCCGGTTCGACACCAACGTCGCATCGTCCCTGCCCTGGCGTTTCCAGGCAGAATCGCCCCGGGTCGAGGCTCGCCTCGGCGAGACCAAGACGGTGTTCTTCCGGGTGACGAACAACGGCACCACGCCCTCCACCGGCATCGCGACCTTCAACGTCCAGCCGGGGCTGATGGGCGGCTACTTCGTCAAGATCCAGTGCTTCTGCTTCAACGAGCAGACGCTCCAGCCGGGGGAGACCATGGATTTCCCGGTGGTGTTCTACATCGATCCGGCGGTGCGGCAGGATTCGAACACGGCGCATCTCAGCGAGATGACCCTGTCCTACACCTACATCGCCTCCAAGAACGGCCAGCCCACCGCCGCGCTCGCGACGACGGGGGCCACGGACAAGACGTCGAAATTCTGACGCTCCCGGTCTTTTCAGGCCGTCCAAGCGTGACAAGAGATTGCCCGGCCCGGTAAGGGTGCGGGCGTGAGGATCGGCCGAAATCCGGTCCGCGAAGGTTGGAAAGCGTCCGGGGGCCGCCACGGCCACGGAAATCCGGGGGTAGGAGAGACAAGCAGATGGCCGAGGCCCACGCCAAGAATCACGATTTCCATATTCTCGCCCCCAGCCCGTGGCCCCTGATGGGCGCCTTCTCGGGCTTCCTGATGGCCTTCGGCGCGGTCTTCTGGATGAAGGCCCTCACCGTCGGCACCCTGGCGATCGGCCCCTACGTGTTCGGCGCCGGCACGCTCGGCGTGCTCTACGTGATGTATGCGTGGTGGAGCGACGTGGTCCACGAAGCCAATTCGGGCGACCATACCCGCGTGGTGCAGCTTCACCACCGCTACGGCATGATCATGTTCATCGCCTCCGAGGTGATGTTCTTCGCCGCCTGGTTCTGGGCCTATTTCGAGGCGGCGCTCTACACCGCCGACCCGATCCAGGCCACGCGCGTGGATTTCACCGGCGGCACCTGGCCGCCCAAGGGCATCGAGGCGTTCGATCCGTGGCACCTGCCGCTGCTCAACACCCTGATCCTGCTCACCTCCGGCACCACCATCACCTGGGCTCACCACGCCCTGCTGCACGATGACCGCAAGGGCCTGAAATACGGCCTGTGGCTGACCATCATCCTCGGCGTGCTGTTCACCGCCTGCCAGGCCTACGAATACGCCCACGCGCATTTCGGCTTCGCCGGCAGCATCTATTCGTCGACGTTCTTCATGGCGACGGGCTTCCATGGCGCGCACGTCATCATCGGCACGATCTTCCTCGCGATCTGCCTGTACCGCGCCTATCTCGGCCAGTTCACCACCCGCCAGCATCTCGGCTTCGAATTCGCCGCCTGGTACTGGCACTTCGTCGACGTGGTGTGGCTGTTCCTGTTCGCCTCGATCTACGTCTGGGGCTCGGGCGTCGGCCACGCCGCACACTGAACGCCTCAAACACCGCATGACAGCCATGAAAGGGCGGCGTGAGCCGCCCTTTTTCGTGCCTGCCGCGCCCGAATCCCCATATGGCAGAAGGCGGCGTCTCGCCGCCCTCGAGGAATTCTCATCTTGACCAGCACGCGGCAGCTTCCCCCGCCCATCCCCACCGGCCTGCGCGGTCGCTGCCCCCGTTGCGGCGAGGGCCACATGTTCGACGGCTTCCTCACCTTCCGGCCCTCCTGCGAGGCGTGCGGCCTCGATTATTCCGGCTTCAATTCCGGGGACGGGCCGGCCTTCTTCGTGATGTCGATCGTCGGCATCGTGGTGGTCGGCCTGGCGCTGTATCTGGAGATCACCTACGAGCCGCCGATGTGGGTTCACGCCCTGGTGGCCGGCACGCTCTCCATCGGCCTGAGCCTCCTGCTGGTGCGCCCCCTGAAGGGGATGCTCGCCGCCCTGCAATTCGCCAACAAGGCCGAACAGGGACGGTTTCGGTAGTGTCCGCCACCATCCGGCCGGGCGCCGTCCGCGCGCTGGTGGCCCCCGGCCTCGTCTCCCTCGTCTGTCTGGCCATCCTGCTCGGCCTCGGCGTCTGGCAATTGCAGCGCAAGGGCGAGAAGGAGGCGCTGATCGCCCGGATCGTCGCCCGGTCCCATGTCGAGCCGCCGGCCGACCTGCCGGCGCCGGGCACCTGGGATCCGGCCCGCGACGAGTTCGAGCGGGTGCGGGTCGCCGGGACGTTCCTGCACGACAAGGAGACGCTGGTTCACGGGCTGGCGGCGGGTGCGGTGCCGGGCCGGGCCTTGCAGGGCTACTACGTGCTGACCCCCCTTCGCCGGGAGGCGGGCGGCACGGTCCTGGTCAATCGCGGCTTCGTGCCGACCGAATTGAGGGACCCGGCCGCGCGCAAGGCCGCGCAGGTCGAGGGGCCGGTGACGGTCACGGGCATCCTTCGGGCCAGCGAGGCGCGGACCCTGTTCGTCCCGGCCGCCGACCCGGCCAAGGGCGAGTGGTTCAACCGCGACATCGCCGGCATCAGCGCCGCCAAGGGCCTGCCTGATTCCGCGCCCTACCTCGTCGAGGCGGATGCCACGCCCAATCCCGGCGGCTGGCCGAAGGGCGGCCAGCTGCGGGTCGACCTGCCCAACAACCACCTGCAATACGCCTTCACCTGGTTCGGCATCGCCGCCTGCCTGCTCGGCGTCTTCGGCGTGTTCGCGTGGCGCCGGCTCACCGACGCGTCGGACGCCGTGCCGGATCGCGAGCCGGCATAGCACCGGCCCTTGCTGCGGGGCCGGGCCGCGCTACTCTCTGCCGAAGGCGTTTCGCCCCGGAGAGTGCCCATGCGCGCCGTCCTCCTCCCCCTCGCCCTCCTGGCCGGGCTCTCTCCCCTCCGGGCCGCCGACGAAACGGCCCGCGCCCAGGCCAGGGCCACGGTGGAGCGCCAGATCGAGGCCCTGCGCCGGGACGATGCGGCCACCGCCTATGCCCAGGCAGCCCCGGCGATCCAGGGGATGTTCCCCTCCCCCGACACCTTCATCGCCATGGTGCGGAAGGGCTACGCCGCCGTCTACCGCCCGCGGCATTTCAGCATCGACCGGGTCGAGGATGTGGGCGAGGACGGCCTCGCCCTGGGTGTCAGCCTCCAGGATTCCGAGGGCGTCGATTGGGTGGCGCTCTACAGCCTGGAGAAGCAGTCGGACGGGGCTTGGCGCATCACCGGCTGCCAGCTCAAGAAAGCCCCCGGCAGCAGCGCCTGAAGCCCGGCCGTCCGCGTCGTCACGCGCGAGACGTTCGGCTTTCGACACGGCCGGCGGGTTGGTGTAGACGGGGCGCCTTCCCGGAGGCCCCTTTGCTTCACGTTTCGACCCGCGGCGCCGCGGCGCCCCTCAGCTTTTCCGATGCCCTGCTCGCCGGGCTGGCCCGCGACGGCGGGCTCTACGTGCCCGAGAGCTGGCCGCAGATCGACAAACCAACGATCG
Source organism: Beijerinckiaceae bacterium (assembly GCA_022702195.1). Classification (GTDB taxonomy): domain Bacteria; phylum Pseudomonadota; class Alphaproteobacteria; order Rhizobiales; family Beijerinckiaceae; genus Methylobacterium. The sequence goes on from JAKONB010000320.1 coordinate 5,078, forward strand.
CCGGGCTGGCCGGCCAGCGCTACGCCGATGCCGCCAAGATCGTGCTGCGGCCGCTGATCGACGGCGAGATCGCCGATGCCGATTTCGACCGGATGATCGAGGAGGCCTACGCCACCTTCCGGCACAAGGCGGTCTGCCCGCTGACGCAGATCGACGACAACCTGTTCCTGCTCGAACTCTTCCACGGCCCGACGCTGGCGTTCAAGGACGTGGCGATGCAGCTGCTCGGGCGGCTGATGGACCACGTCCTGCGCGCCCGCGGCACCCGCGCCACCATCGTCGGCGCCACCTCGGGCGATACCGGCAGCGCCGCCGTGGAGGCGTTCCGCGGCCTCGATCAGGTGGACATCTTCATCCTGTTCCCCGAAGGCCGCGTCTCCGAGGTGCAGCGCCGGCAGATGACCTCGGTGGGGGCGGAGAACGTCCACGCCATCGCCATCGACGGCAATTTCGACGATTGCCAGAACATCGTCAAAGCCCTGTTCCAGCACGCGGATTTCGCCGACGACGTGAAGCTGTCGGGCGTGAACTCGATCAACTGGGCCCGGGTCGCCGCCCAGGCGGTGTATTACTTCACCAGCGCCGTGGCGCTCGGCGCCCCGCACCGGCCGGTCTCCTTCGCGGTGCCCACCGGCAATTTCGGCGACATCCTCGCCGGCTGGGTCGCCAAGCGCATGGGCCTGCCCATCGAGCGCCTGATGATCGGCACCAACGCCAACGACATCCTGGCGCGCACCCTGGAGCACGGGTCCTACGAGATGCGCGGCGTGCAGGCCACGACCTCGCCCTCCATGGACATCCAGATCTCGTCGAATTTCGAGCGCCTGCTGTTCGAGGCGATGGGCCGCGATTCCTCCAGCCTCGGCCGCCTGATGGCCGGCCTGAAGCAATCCGGCGGCTTCACCCTCGACCCGGCGGTGCTCGACACGGTGCGGGCGGAGTTCGACGCCGCCGCCGTGCCGGAAGAGGCCGTGAAGGCCGAGATCGCCCGCACCTACGCCGAGACCGGCCTGGTGATCGACCCGCACAGCGCCATCGGCGTCCATGCGGGCCGCCGCCTGCTGGAGACGAACCCGCGCACCCCCGTGGTGGCGCTGGCCACCGCCCATGCGGCGAAATTCCCCGACGCGGTGGCGGAGGCCGTCGGCGGCGCCCGCCCGGCCCTGCCGCAGCACCTCGCCGACCTGTTCGACCGCAAGGAGACCTTCTCCCGCGTCGCCAACGATCAGGCGGCGGTCGAGACCTTCATCCGCCAGCGTGCCCGCATCACCAGGGGGGCCTGACGGCCATGAACCAGCATTTCGCGACGCACGGCGCCTCCCCCGACCTCAAGATCACCCGCCTCGACAACGGGCTGACGGTCGTCACCGAGGCGATGCCCGGCGTCGCGACCGCGACCCTCGGGGTCTGGGTCGGGGCCGGCTCCCGCCACGAGCGCGTGGAGGAGCAGGGCCTCAGCCACCTCATCGAGCACATGGCGTTCAAGGGCACGCGGACCCGCTCGGCCCGGCGGATCGCCGAGGACATCGAGAATGTCGGCGGTGACATCAACGCCGCCACCAGCGCCGAGGGCACCAGCTACACCGCCCGCGTGCTGGGCGAGGATGCGGGCGTCGCCCTCGACGTGCTCGGCGACATCCTCACCGAGTCGCTGTTCGACGCGGCCGAGCTCGCCCGCGAGAAGAGCGTGATCCTTCAGGAATACGCCGCCATCGAGGACACGCCGGACGACGTGGTCTACGAAGCCTTCACCGAGGCGGCCTTCCCGGACCAGCCGATGGGCCGGCCGATCATCGGCAAGCCCGAGACCATCAACAGCTTCGATCGCCCGATGATCGAGGGCTACATCGCCCGCGAATACACCCCGGACCGGATCGTGCTCGCCGCCGCCGGCGCCATCGGCCACGAGGCGATCGTGGAGGCGGCCGAGCGTCACTTCGGCGGCCTCAAGCCGGTCCGCCCCCCCGAGACCGTGCCGGCCGTCTATGGCGGCGGCGAGCGCCGGATGCCGAAGAAGCTCGAACAGGCCAATCTGGTCCTCGGGCTTCCGGGCCTGTCGTTCCGGGACCCGGACTATTACGCGCTGCACATGTTCGCCCAGGTGCTCGGCGGCGGACTGACCTCGCGCCTGTGGCACGAGGTGCGCGAGACCCGCGGCCTCGCCTACGAGATCCAGTCCTTCCACTGGTCGTTCTACGATTGCGGCCTGTTCGGCATCGGCGCCGGCACCTCGGGCGGCGACCTCGCCGAGCTGGTGGACGTCACCCTGGCCGCCACCCGCAAGGCGGCGGAGGATGCCGACACCGTCGAGGTCGCGCGCGCCAAGGCGCAGCTCAAGGTCGCCCTGCTCTCGGCCCTGGAGACGCCCGGCGGGCGCATCGAGCGCAATGCCCGCCAGATCATGGCCTGGGGCCGGGTGATCCCGCCGCAGGAGGTGATCGCCAAGGTCGATGCCGTCACCGTCGACGACGTTCGGGCGGCCGGAAAGCGCCTCCTCACCGGCGCCCCGACGCTCGCCGCCATCGGCCCGATCAAGAAGCTCCCGACCCTCGCGCGGATCACCGCGACCCTGCACGGGTGAGCGCGGCAGAGCCATCGCCCAACGGCTTGTTTTGGCCGCAAAGCCGCGCGATCCGGAACCGTCGGTGTCAAGGTTAAAGAATGGTGGGCACCGACCGATCCGTGCGGCGACCCGCCTTGCTGCCGGGGGAACCCGCCGATACCACCGTTACTGAGAGCTGAGCCGCATCCATCCTCAAGCCGAGTCCGGCCGGAACACTCGCCCGTTGCGTCAAATTTCCCTCGTCCTCGCCGTCCTCGCTTCGGCTCTCTACGGCGCCCTGGCGCTCAGCCTGCCCGCGCAGGCGGTGGAGGCCGTGCGCGTCACCCTCGACGCGCCGGCCATCGACCTGACCCCGATGATCGAGCGCTATCGCTCGGACGGCGACCTGATCCAGATCTCCACCGCACCGGGCAAGGACGGCATCGTCCGCCGCATCGTCGTGAAGGCGCGCGATACCGGGGCGCGGCCCGACTGGATGGTGTTCGCGCTCACCAACGACACCGACGAGCAGATCGACCGCGTGCTGGTGGCGCCACATTTCCGGTTGGTCGGCTCCGGGGTGATCTGGCCCGACCTCGGTGGGTCGCGCATCGCCGCGATCACCGCGAGCCAGGGCATCCGGCCCGACCGCGATGACAATCTCGAGGCAGACCAGTTTAACATCACCCTCGATCCGGGGGCGACGGTCACCTACGTGGCCGAGTTGCGCGGCCCCAACATCCCCCAGGTCTACCTCTGGGACCAGGACGCCTACCGCAAGAAATCCACCGGCCTGACGCTCTACAAGGGCATCATCATCGGCATCGCGGGCCTGCTGGCTTTGTTCCTGACGATCATCTTCGTGGTCAAGGGCGCGATCATCTTCCCGGCCGCCGCCTCCCTCGCCTGGGCGGTCCTGGCCTATGCGTGCATCGATTTCGGCTTCCTGCAGCGGGTCTTCCCGATCACCGAGGTGGCCGAGCGGGTCTACCGCGCCTCCGCCGAGGCGGTTCTGGGCGCCACGCTCCTGGTCTTCCTGTTCGCCTACCTGAATCTGAGCCGCTGGCACGTACGCTACAGCCACGTCGCCCTGTTCTGGCTCGCCTGCCTCGCAGGCCTCGTGGGGCTGGCGGTGTTCGATCCGCCGGTGGCGGCCGGCGTCGCCCGCATCTCCATCGCGGCGGTGGCCGGCGTCGGGCTGCTGCTCATCGTCTATCTGGCCGCCCATAACGGCTATGACCGGGCGATCCTGCTGGTGCCGACCTGGTTCCTGCTCCTCGTCTGGGTGGTGGCGGCGGGCTTCGCCATCACCGGTCAGATCGGCAGCGACCTGGTGCAGCCGGCGCTGATCGGCGGTCTCGTCCTCATCGTCATGCTGATCGGCTTCACGGTGATGCAGCACGCCTTCGCGGGCGGCGGCCTGACCCATGCGCTGGTCTCGGATACCGAGCGCCGGGCCCTGGCGCTCACCGGCGCCGGCGACGTGGTGTTCGACTGGGACGTGCCCGGCGACCGCGTCTTCGCCGGCCAGGAGATCGAGACCCAGCTCGGCCTCCGGCGCGGCACCCTAGAGGGGCCGGCCTCGAACTGGCTCAGCCTCGTCCACCCGTTCGACGTCGAGCGCTACTCGGCCGCCCTCGATACGGTGATCGAGGAACGGCGCGGCCGCATCGTCCACGATTTTCGCCTGCGCTCCACCGCCGGCGCCTATTTCTGGTATCGGCTCAAGGCCCGCCCGGTGATCGGCTCGGACGGCGAGGTGATCCGCGTGGTCGGCACGATCAGCGACGTCACCGAGGTGAAGACCGCCGAGGAACGCCTGCTGCATGATGCGGTGCATGACAGCCTCACCGGCCTGCCGAACCGCGAATTGTTCTACGACCGCCTCGACGCCGCCATCGCCTTCGCGAGCCAGGATCCCCGCCTGCGGCCCACCACCATCGTCCTCGACATCGACCGGTTCAAGGCGATCAACGACGCGATCGGCCTCTCGGCCGGGGACTCGATCCTGCTGACCCTGTCGCGCCGCCTCGGGCGGCTGCTGCGGCCACAGGACACCCTGGCGCGGGTGGCCGGCGACGAGTTCGGCCTGATCCTGCTGTCCGAGCGCGAACCGGACCGCATCCTCGCCTTCGCCGAGATGATCCGCAAAGCCATCGCCACGCCGATCACCTACGCGGACCGGGAGATCTTCCTGACGGTGTCGGTGGGCATCGCCCTGCACGAGACCAGCGGCAACCCGAAACGCGAGGACGTGTTCAAGAACGCCGAGGTGGCGATGATCCAGGCCAAGCGCGCCGGGGGCGACCGCACCGAGGTGTTCCGGGCCACCATGCGCAGCGAGCGCAGCGACCGGCTGATGCTGGAGGGCGACCTGCGCCGCTCCCTGGAGCGTAACGAGATCAAGGTGCTGTTCCAGCCGGTGGTCCGGCTGGAGGACCGTACCGTCGCCGGCTTCGAGACGCTGCTGCGCTGGGACCACCCCAAGCACGGGCGCATTCCGGCCTCGACCTTCCTGCCGGTGGCCGAGGAATGCGGCTTCATCGTCAATCTCGGCATCTTCGCCCTGGAGCGGACCGCCCTGGAACTCGCCGCCTGGCAGCGCTCCCTCGATGTCGAGCCGCCGATCTTCGCTTGCGTGAACGTCTCGTCGCGCCAGCTCCTGCGCCACGATCTCCTGCACGACGTGAAGACCATCCTGGCCCGGTCCGGCGTCTTGCCCGGCTCGCTCAAGCTCGAGCTGACCGAGAGCCTGGTGATGGAGAATCCCGAATACGCCGCCCAGATGCTGGCGCGGATCCACGATCTCGGCGCCGGATTGTCGCTGGACGATTTCGGCACCGGCTACTCGGCGCTCTCCTATCTCCAACGCTTCCCCTTCGACACGATCAAGATCGACCAATCCTTCGTGCGGCAGATCGGGACCGGGCGGACGGTCATCCTGCGGTCGATCGTCAAGATGGCGCAGGAGCTCGGCCTCGCGATCATCGCCGAAGGCGCGGAATCGGAGGGCGACGCCCAGGCTCTGGCCGAACTCGGCTGCGAATACGCGCAAGGCTTTGCCTTCGGCGAGCCGCTGTCGATGCTTCAGGCGCGCCAGCTCCTGGGCGCGGCACCCGAGGCGGCGTGAGACGCTGATCTTCGCCGGGGCGGGCGAATACAGGCGGGACTTTCGCGAACCGTTTTAAAGCTCCCTTAACCATGATCCCGCATCGTCAGCCTCAAGAGATGCGATCGGACGGCGGGGCGACCCGGACCGGCCACGGGGGATTGACGTGATGGCGCAGGCGGCGTTGCGGGCAGATGCGGAGATCGACACCGGCCTGATCCGGCGTCTGATGGCGCGGCCGTTGCGCGCGACACCGGACCCCGGCGTCGCGCCCCGCCCGTCCGAACCCATGGTCCCGGCCGCGCCGGCCGCGGACGTGAGCCGCCTCCGGGCGGAGGTCATGGTGATGAAGGCGGTTCTGGGCGCCGAGCGGAAAGAGGCCGAGCGCCTGCGCGCCTGCCTCGGCCGCGTCGAGGATCCGGCGCCCTTGAGCCCCGAGGCGCAGGCCGTGCGCGACCGCTGGGCGGCCCTGGTCGATCAGCTCCTCAACGGGCCGCGCTGATCCCAGCCGGACGATCCTGAGTGTCTCTCACAAAACTCCCGCTGCGCCGTCCTGCTTCCAGCGAGAAACGGCGGCGATCGGGGGTATCGTGAGGCACTCTGAAGCGTCTCCCGCCGAACCCGAACCAGTTCGGCGCAAGGAAGCGCGTCCATACCGGGGTTCAGAGACGCCATCCGACCCGCTGGGTCGGGCGCCGATCCAGCCCCAACCGCCCGCCCGACTTTTTCGGCCAATCGAGGGACGACCATGAGCGCCCGCTGCTCGCTCGTCGTCAACGGCAAGTCCGTGCGCATCTCCACCGGCGATACGCCGTTGGAGGCCGCACTTGCCGATGGGATGATCGCATCGTCACCCGGCCTGCTCGGCCAGGGATCCGGCCCGTCGCCGCGCCGCGCGCAGGCGCGCAGCCACCGCTCCGATTCGATCAAGCTGCCGTCGCCGCGTCCGGTCCTGCCGGAGACCGCGCTGCCGATCGCCGCTCAGGCCCGGCCCACCCCGGCCCAGAAGCGATCCGGCACCGTCACGCAGATCACCCCGCTCGGCCCGCACACCGTCGAGGTGGTGGTCACCCTCACCAAGCGTCTGACCTTCGACCCCGGCCATCAGGTGACGGTGACCTTCGCCGGGCATCCCCCCGCCACGTTGAGCCCGACCCTGCGCATCGACGGCTCGGCGGAACTCAACGAACTCGTCTTCCACCTGCGCCTCGACGGGCGCATGGAGGGGCTCGCCGAGGCGTTGGGCGAGACCATCCTCATCGATCATCCGGTGAAGCTCAAGGGTCCGGTCGGGCGCGGCCAGTACCGGCCGGGCGGCGGCCGCCTCGTGCTGGTGGCCGCCGAGACCGGCTTCGCGCCGATCTGGGCCATCGCCCGCGCCGCCCGCTACATCGAGCCGGCCCGCGAGGTCGTGCTGCTGGTGGGCGCCCGCGATCCCCTCGACCTCTACATGCGCCCGGCCCTCGACTGGCTTCGGGCCACCGGTGTCGCCCGCATCGTGATGATCGCCGATCGCAGCCGCCAGAGGCCGCCGGACGTGCGGCCCGGCCCCCTCACCGCCCATATCTCGGCCCTGCGCGCCACCGACGTGGTCCATGTGGCCGGCGATGCCTCGACGGTGGGCGCCGTGGAGATCCTGGCCGCCTCGGCGGGCGCCCGCTGCTACCCGATCCTGCTCGACCGCAACGCCTGAAGGCGTCCTGTTGACCGTGGGTCGCCGGGCCGCCAACCTTCTGCCGACGGGTCCTGTTGCGACTCTTCAGCCATGCCCATCGACGACGAGGACCGCATCGACGCGGCGGTGCTCGCCCTCCCGTGGCTGACGCTCCACGATCGAGCGCCGGACCCGGAAGGGCTTCGACTGGGCGGTGCTCGGCCGCCTGCACGCAAAGGGGATGATCGCCGATCCGGTCGGCCGCGCCCAGTCGGTAATGTTGACCAACCCAGGCCTGCGCCGATCCGAGGCGCTCTTCCAGACCCTCTCACGCGGCCGGACCGATTCGGTTTTCGCACCATCCCTTCGGCGGGGACCGTCCCGGCAGGCCCCCTCTCCCGTGTGGGCGCCGTCAGGCCGGTCGCCCATACGGGGGAGGGAAACGCGCTCGTCCGTGAAGCGATCGGAGGTGTGAATCCGCCGGCCCGTTCGGGCATGGGTTGGGGTGGGGCGCGCG